>CADBMH010000403.1 GCA_902795705.1 uncultured Lachnospiraceae bacterium
ATCAAAAAACAAACTGTTAAGCAGTCTGCTGATTCCGATCCTGTCTGTGATCGGTGTGTTAGCAGTGGTGATCGTTACTGTTCAGAGTGTGCTTTTTTTTCGGAGTACGCATACACAGATTGAGAAGGACAGTCTTTTGGAGGATCAGCTTATTGCGGAAAAGGTGTCGGCATTTATGTCAGAGGCGTATGCCTTATCAGAGGAGCTCGCGCAAAATCCAAGTATTTTAACGATGGATACAAAGGTGCAGACTCCGATTCTGGAAAACTGTGTGGCGAATAATCCCTATTTAGAGCTTTTGTATATTCAGGGAACGGACGGCATGCAGACCGGACGGTCGAGCGGAGAGCTTGCGGACCGGAGTTCGAGATGGTGGTTTCAGGAGGTGACGGAGAAGCAAAAGCCTTTTGTTTCAAAATCCTACTATTCGGTGAATACCGGTATGCCCTGTGCTTCTGTATTTTTCCCGATGTATAAGCAGGAGCAGTTTTCCGGTGTGTTTGCGACGGATATTAAGCTGGATTCCCTTGTGACTCTGGTTTCGGAATTATCTGATGAAAAAGCAAATAAAGAGGTTTTTATCATTGATGGAGAAGGAACGGTTGTAGCCCATCCGAATCGTGAATACATTGAGGAGCTTTATAATTATAAAACATATACGAAGACCATTTCTGAGAAGGATGACTCGGGAAAGGTGAAAACGGATGCGGAGGGGAATATTCTGACAAAGGAAGAAAAGATTGAGGTCTCCGATTCATTTGAGAATATGATTACAAAGGTCATGGGGGGTGAAGCAGGAAATGATTTGGTCAAAATGGATGGGAGTGCTTACTATGCCTCCTATTCGCCAATCGTCATGGACGGAGAGTCGGATGCATGGTCTGCGGTTACCCTGCAGAAGCGGAGCACACTTCTTTTTCCGTTATACATGGGAATGCTTGCATCCATCATTGTTGCGGTGCTTACATTGATTGTGTCGTTTTTCGCTGTAAGGAAGCTTGCGAAACGTATTACCGATCCGATCACGGAGATTACAGGGGCGATTGAGCTGGCATCAGAGGGTGATTTTTCCATCCGTGCGAGAGAAGATGGTCCCGGCGAGATTATGGTATTGGCTAAGAGCTTTAACGGGATGTCGAAGAAAATATCTGATATTCTGCATGAAACGCTTGCTCTTATTAATGGTGTAAAGGGAAGCTCTGAAAAGCTTTCTGAGATCTCGGAGCAGTCGAGGTCGGCAGCAGATGATATGCAGGATATTTCAAGCGGTGCCGCAAGTCAGTTAAGTGACACGGAGAAAGCCAGAGAACTGACAGAGCATCTGAAGGAGATCAGCGGGAAGCTGATGAAAATGAATGGAACATTAAATGATGTGACGGCGGAAATCAGTAACATCAGCGGAAAAGGTCTGGAGAGCGTGGAGGAGCTTCGGAAGAGGAGTGAGGAAAGTCTTGGCGCAGTACAGTCTTCCTTTGAAAAGGTACAGCATTTAAGCGAATCCTCAGAACAGATCGGAACGATCGTGCAGGGGATTAATAAAATATCTTCCCAGACAAGTCTTTTGGCGTTGAATGCTTCTATTGAGGCGGCAAGGGCAGGTGAGCAGGGCAAGGGCTTTGCCGTGGTTGCCGGACAGGTATCGGTGTTAGCCGCAGATTCCGCAAACGCAACAAAAAATATTGCAGAAATCGTCACAAAGCTGCAGGAGGAAATTGCGGAAATCGTATCGGAAATTGATGAGATCAAGCAGGTGTTTGGCATGCAGATCGAAGCTGTGGGAGAGGTAGAGCGTTCCTTTGAACGCTTTCAGGCAGTTTCCGGGGAAACGCTTTCTGTGGTCGGTCAGGTTGGCGGTCTGATCGGTGATTCGGATGCGTTAAATGGAAAGGTAATTCATTCGATTGACAATATTTTTGATATTTCAAAGAAAACAGAGGAGGATGCAAAACGCGTTACCGAAAATATCAAACAGCAGAAGGAGGATATCATGGAGATTGCCGATAAAGTTGACAATATCAACTATGCTTCGGAGATTCTGGAAACAGAGATGTCCCAGTTGACGATTGGAGAGCGGGGGGAGTAACAGTGCTTTTTGTGAGGTGATCAGAAAGAATGAAGAAGTTTAACACAACCGGTGTGTGTGTACCGACAAAACATTATATGGTAAATATTGATGAACGCTTGAAGAAGATAAAAGCAATGATCGATGAGGGGGATTATTTTGTAATAAGCCGAGCGAGACAGTACGGGAAGACGACGACCTTGACAGCGTTGAGAAAGTATCTGTCAGAGGATTATCTGGTTATCAGTCTGGATTTTCTGGCACAGCTTCGGGCGGGATATATTGCAAGAGATACCAAAGAAATTCCTGCATTCCAATCAGTGATCCTTGCCGGAGTAACAGATATCAGACATTTGAAAAGCAGGATCAGGGATGAGGAGCAGGTAAAAGTCAATAGCCCCTGGAATATAGCGGCGGATTTTAAGATTGATATGAGCTTGCCTGTGGATGGCATTAAAGGGATGCTTGAGGAATATGAAAGCGATTATCAAACGGGAATGGATACGGAAAAGCTCGCGAGACTACTTCGTGAGTATACGGAAGGGTATCCGTTTTTGGTGAGCCGTTTGTGCCAGTTAATGGATACAGAGGTCAGTGAAAGCTTTTCGGGAAAGGAGAAAGCCTGGACGGAATACGGGATGACAGAAGCGGTGAAGCTTCTTTTAAATGAAAAGAATACACTGTTTGAGTCGCTTATGGGAAAGCTTACGAATTATCCGAAACTAAAGGAGGCTCTCAGACATGTCCTGATGGAGGGGGAAAGACTGGTTTATAATATCGATCAGTTGGAAACGGAACAGATGTCCATGTATGGATTTGTTAAAAATGAGAAAGGGACATTAAAGATTGCAAATCGTATTTTTGAAACACGATTATATAATCTCTTTTTATCAGATGAAGAGATGAAAAGCAGTGCTGTATGCAGAGAAGGAGAAGCTGCAAAAAGTATCTTTATTAAAGAAGGAAGCCTTAATATGCCGCTTATTTTGGAAAGGTTCATTCAGACCTATACGGAAATCTTTGGTCCGTTAGAGGAG
>CADBMH010000404.1 GCA_902795705.1 uncultured Lachnospiraceae bacterium
CAAACATGGGAAAAATCTTAAAGGAGCAGGGGATAGAAAAGGTCGATGGGATCTTATTGGATCTGGGGGTATCATCCTTTCAGTTTGATGAGGCGAAAAGGGGATTCTCCTATCGATTTGATGCACCGCTTGATATGAGGATGGATGAAAGGCAGACACTTACAGCAAAGGATGTTGTGAATGAGTATTCGGAAAGTGAGCTTTTTCATTTGATCAAAAACTACGGAGAAGATAAATTTGCGAAAAATATTGCCAAAAATATTGTGATAGAGAGAAAAAAGGAACCGATTTTGACAACGGGCAGGCTGTCTGAGATTATCAGCTATTCCATTCCGATGAAAATTCGGAAACAGGGCGGACATCCTGCCAAGAAAACATTTCAGGCGATTCGGATCGAGGTGAACGGCGAGCTTCATGTGCTTGAGGAGTCCATCGGTGAGATGATCGACCTGTTAAAGCCGGGTGGAAGGTTATGTATCATCACCTTTCATTCGCTGGAGGACCGTATTGTAAAACGGGCATTCAGGCAGGCTGAAAATCCATGTACCTGCCCGCCGGATTTTCCGGTGTGTGTCTGTGGGAAGAAACCAAAAGGAAAACAGACGACGAGGAAACCAATCATACCGTCGGATATAGAAATGGAAAAGAATCCGCGTTCGAAGAGTGCGAAGCTTCGTATTTTTGAGCGTGAAGAAGCGTGATAGAGAGGAGATGAAGACATGGCAATGGATTGGGAAAACTACGGCCGTGACCGTTACGGAGACGGAAGTCTTAGTGAATATCACGAATATTCCTACAAAACAAGCGGTTCATATCAAGGAAATTTCTATAGGGGGAGTTCCTATGTAGAGGGAAATACGGTGCGTCATATGAGTGCGCTGCCGGAAAGAAGGAGAGAGGAAAGACCGGTAAGGGAACCAAGGAGACAGCCGGAGCGTCAGCCGGTAAGGATTCCCGGGATCAGCGGCAGAGCATTTTTGTTTTTAACGGCCATGCTTTTCATGGTGGTCGGTACGGGCTTTCTGTATCTTTCTTCCAAAAACACAGTTGCAAAGCAGAAATCGGAGATCGTGTCATTACAGTCAGAGATTGCATTGATGAAGGAAGAAAATGACGAGACATATCAAAGTATTGAAAATTCTGTGAATCTCGCAGAAATATATGAGAGGGCAACGAAAAAGCTGAAAATGATAAAAGAAAAAAAGGATCAGATCTATACCTACAGTAATAAAAAGAGTGATATGGTAAAGCAGTATGCAAATATTCCGGGAGCGGATTAAAAAAGCAGTCTTTGGCATGAGGGATTAACATGAGAAGAAATGCGGTAGATACAAGACAAAACATTAAAGTAGGAACCAGAAGCATGTTTGGACGGATTCTTATGGTATTCGCCCTGTTTGCTCTGGTTGCTGTTTTTTTGGTCATACAGGTATACAGGCTGAATAAAAGCAAGGGAAAAGAGTATGAAAAAAAGGTCTTAGCACAACAGAGCTACAGCAGCAAGGAAATTAATTACCGGAGAGGAGATATTACGGACCGGAATGGCAATAAGCTTGCGATCAGCAAGAAGGTCTATGATCTGGTTTTAGATCCTTTCCTGATTCGCTCGGATGAGACGTATGTAGGGGCAACGGCGCAGGCATTGGAGAAAACCTTTGGCATTTCGCGGGCGAAGTTTGACCGGATTTTGGAAAAATACGGAGATTCTCAATATTACGTGATGAAGAAATATAAAGGAGTCGCGAAAAAGAGGGTTACGGATTTTCAGAAGCTCGCAAAGGAAAACAGCAAGATCAAAGGGGTAAGCTTTGATGAAAGATATGAGAGATACTATCCATATTCAACAGTCGGAAGTAAATTGATCGGTTTTTGTTCCGAGGAAAATGAGGGAATCTGGGGAATTGAGAATAAGTATAATACAGAGCTTAGCGGTACGAAGGGCAGGCAGTACGGATATTATGATTCGGACTTAAATCTGGTAGAGACAGTCAGGGAGGCAGAAAACGGAAATAATATCGTATCGACGATCGATGTCAATGTGCAGGGAATCTTAGAACGTCATATGAAAGAGTTTCAGGAGAAAACAGGTTCAAAGAATATGGGCTGTATCGTTATGAATCCACAGAACGGGGAAATCTATGCGATGTCTTCTTATCCGGAATATGACCTGAATAATCCCAGAGATCTTTCTGTCGTCTATAAAAAGAATGAAATTGACAAGATGTCTGATGAAGAGCGTTCTGATGCGTTGAATAAGCTATGGAGAAATTTTTGTATCAGTGATGCCTATGAACCGGGTTCCACCTTTAAACCGGTGACAGTGGCAGCATGTCTGGATGAGGGTGTGACTGATGAAAAAACTTTTTATACCTGTGATGGATTTCAGAAGGTGAATGGTATCAAAATCAAATGTGTCGCATGGCAAAGAGGCGGTCATGGAAGCGAAGATATCTGTCATGCCCTGATGGATTCCTGCAATGATGTGCTGATGCAGATCGGGGCCAAGCTCGGGAAGGATTCTTTTCTTGATTATGTCAGTGATTTCGGTTTTGGAAAGAAAACAGGAATCGATCTGCCGGGCGAGGCAGAGGGCGGAGTGTTTACGAAGGAGAATATGCATGCGGTCGAGCTTGCTACTTCGAGCTTCGGACAGGGACAGACGGTCACGATGATTCAGCTCGCGTCCGCATTTTCTTCGGTAATCAATGGCGGCAACTACTATGAACCGCATGTGGTAAAAGAGATAAGGAGTGCATCCGGTGCGGTACTTTCATCGAAAGATGATACGTTAGTCCGCCGTGTGATCACGGAAAAGACCAGTGCTAAGATTCGAAAATATCTGAAAAAGACAGTAGAAGAGGGAACCGCCAGTCCGGCACAGGTTGCCGGATATGAGGTAGGAGGAAAGACGGGAACAGCAGAAAAGCATCCGACAGGACGGGGGAATTATCTGGTGTCCTTCATCGGATTTACACCGACGGACAATCCACAGGTTGTTATGTATACCGTCATTGATGAACCTCATGTTGCAGATCAGGCACATAGTACGCCTGCAACAGAGTTCTCATCAGAAACCATGAAGGAAATTCTGCCTCTTTTGGGGCTGTATCAGGATACCGATATTCCGAAAAAGGATCAGACAAAAGCAAGTGACATTATTCTGCCTTCCGCAGAAATGCCGGAGGGAGGGCTTGCAGATGGTGATTATCCGTCTCTTTCGGATAAAACAGATGCAGATACCGAGGAAGAGAAAAAGAGTAATGATTCAGAGGATAAAGCAAAAGGTGAGGAAGGGGGCGATGAACAGGAGAGTGATGAGCAGGAGTAGTATTGGAACCATCAAAATAATCTGCATAAAATGAAGTGATGTGAAATATGGTTAATAGTGAGAATATTTGCCTTTTAGGGGAATGAGGGAACTTCATGAGAACTTGCAAAACGGAACAGCGCCTAAGAATACTCATCACTTTTTTTCTGATATGCAGTGTTACTCTGGGGTTAGTCGGGCGGCTATCCTATTTGATGCTTGCAAGGGCAGAACATTATGGAGAAAAGGCGAAAGAGATTCAACAGAGGGAAAGGACGATCAAAGCAGAACGGGGTGCAATCTATGACAGAAATGGTATTTTGATTGCCGGCAATAAGCCTGTTTCTACGATCTCTGTGATTTACAATCAGTTAGAAGATAAGGAACGGGTGATACAGGTGCTTTCAGAAAAGTTAGGTCTTGATGAGGCACTTGTCAGAAAACGGGTGGAGAAGAAAAGCTCCAGAGAAAAAATCAAGTCCAATGTAGAAAAAAACATATCGGATCAGATCCGTGAGATGAACCTTGCGGGAGTGGTGATCGACGAGGATTATAAAAGGTATTATCCGTATCAGAAGCTTGCTTCGAAGGTGATCGGATTTGCCGGTGGAGACAATCAGGGAATTATTGGGCTGGAGGTTAGCTATGATAAGAATCTGGCAGGGCAGAACGGATGTATTTTAACGACAACGAATGCCAGAGGTATTGAGATTGAAGGAAAGACAGAAGAGAGAATTGAACCGATAGCAGGAGATAATTTATATTGCAGCTTAGATATTAATCTACAGCAGTTTGCCGCACAGGCAGCAAAAAAGGTGATGAAAGCCAAGAAGGCGAATAATGTAAGGATTATCATGATGAATCCGAAAAATGGGGAAATTTATGCAATGGTAAATGAGCCGGAGTTTAATTTGAATAAACCTTATGAGTTAAAGGGGAAAGATGGGATCAGCGAAAAGAAAAAGCAGGATTTGCTGAACCAGATGTGGCGCAATACCTGCATCAGTGATACCTATGAACCGGGTTCGACATTTAAAGTGATCACGGCGACGTCGGCATTAGAAGCAGGGGTAGTAAAAAAAACAGACACCTTTCATTGTCCGGGGTACAAAGTGGTAGAAGACAGGAGAATCCGTTGCCATAAGACAACGGGGCATGGGACGGAAACCTTTGTACAGGGAGTGCAAAATTCCTGTAATCCGGTTTTTATAGAGGTGGGTGCGAGACTGGGAACAGATCGTTTCTATCAATATATAAAAAAGCTTGGAATTTTGGATAAAACAGGGGTTGATGTACCGGGAGAAGCGGTTGCAATCATGCATCAGAAGAAAAATGTCGGTGCGGTGGAGCTTGCGACCATGTCTTTTGGACAGTCGTTTCAGCTCTCACCGCTCAGACTGCTGACCTCCGTCAGTGCAGTGATCAACGGGGGAAGTCTGGTGACGCCGCATTTTGGCGTCAAGCTGGAGAGTGCAGATAAAACCATTGTAAAAAAACTGACTTATTCCAAAAAGGATGGGGTAGTAAGTAAGGAAACATCCGAGGAGATGAAGGTAATCTTAGAATCCGTTGTTTCCGAAGGATCAGGGAAAAAGGCGGCGGTTACCGGATATCGTGTCGGTGCGAAAACCGGAACATCGGAGAAGCTTCCGAGAAGTAGTAAAAAGTATATTGCTTCCACATTAGGCTTTGCGCCTGCAGATGATCCGAAGGTGATCGCAGTTGTGTTGATTGATGAACCGCAGGGGATTTATTATGGCGGGCAGGTTGCAGCACCGGTTATCTCAGAACTTTTGACAAATGCACTGCCTTATTTGAAATAGTGTTGATTTCCTGATGCACTTGCATTACAATAAGGAACAGTTCAGGTGTATTGTTCTTATTCTGATTGTTGGAGGACATAAAGGAAATGGATGTAAAAGGAAAAACATTTTTAGTAGTAGGAACGGGAATCAGCGGTCTTGCTGCATTAAAGCTATTGAAAAAAAAGGAAGCAGATGTCATCTTATTTGACAGCAATGCAAAATTGACCAGGGAAGAAATTGAAGAAAAGCTGCCGGAAAGTCTTGACTTTGATCTGATTTTGGGAGAGCTTTCCGAGCGTGTGCTTGAACGGATCGATATTGCTGTGTTAAGTCCCGGTGTACCGACGGATCTTCCGTTTGTACAGAATTTACAGGACAGGAAAATACCTGTCTGGGGTGAGATTGAGCTTGCATATCAGTTTAGCAAAGGGCGGCTTTTTGCCATTACGGGTACAAACGGAAAGACAACGACGACGGCACTGACCGGTGAAATCATGAAAACATACTATGACAGCGTCTTTGTTGTAGGAAATATCGGACTTCCGTATACGGAGTATGCGCTTGATATGACAGATGATTCCGTGACTGTAGCAGAAATTTCGAGCTTTCAGCTTGAAACGATCCATGAGTTTAAACCGGAGGTAAGCGCGATTTTAAATATTACTCCGGATCATTTAAACAGACATCATACGATGGAATGCTATATTGAGACGAAAGGTTATATTGCAAAAAATCAGACAAAGGACAATGTCTGTGTGTTAAATTATGAAGATGAGCATTTACAGAAGCTTGCAAAGGAGCTTCCGGCAGATATCTTCTGGTTCAGCAGTGAGCATGTATTAGAAAAAGGCATCTGGTTAGAGGGGGATACGATCGTTTACTGTGATACTGAGAGGATTCCTGTCTGTACGATCCATGAGATGAACCTTTTAGGAAAGCATAATTATGAGAATGTTATGGCGGCAATTGCGATCACGATGCATGCCGGGGTGCCGCTTGCCTGCATCAAAAAGGCAATAAAAGAGTTTCAGGCAGTGGAGCACCGTATTGAGTTTGTGAAGGAAGTAAGAGGTGTGAAATATTATAATGACTCAAAGGGAACGAATCCGGATGCTGCGATTAAGGCGGTGGAGGCAATGGTTTCTCCGACGGTGGTAATCGGAGGAGGATATGATAAGGAATCTTCCTATGAGGAGTGGATTGCTTCATTTCAGGATAAAGTGAAATGTCTTGTACTTCTGGGACAGACAAAGGAGAAGATTGCGAAGGCAGCGAAGGATGCCGGCTTTACGAATATTATCATGGTGGACTCTTTAGAGGAAGCGGTAAAGGTCAGCAGTGAGCAGGCAGAGGAGGGAGATGCAGTTCTTCTTTCTCCGGCATGTGCAAGCTGGGGAATGTTTAAAAATTATGAGGAACGCGGGAGAATGTTTAAAGAATATGTTCATGAACTTCCGGAATAGAATGATAATGATATGCTATACTAGGCAGCATGAGGTGAAGATATGGATGATTCGAGGTATCCCTACCGTGAGGTAAGGGCGAATGCGAGAAGACATTCTGAATACAGATACCCTGAAGAGGGGCAGGAACGGCATACAAGAAAAAAAGAGCGTGTAAAGTATACCAGACAGTATGACTATACACTTCTTTTTCTGACGCTTGGAATTGCTCTTTTTGGCGTGATCATGATCTATAGTGCCGGATATTATACGGCATCCTTAAAAAACGATCCGTATCGATATGTCAGAACACAGCTTGTTTCTGTTCTTGCGGGTTTTGGAATTATGATCATTGTATCGTTGTTTGATTATCAGATTCTCATGCAGAAGTTTGGCGGAATAAAGATCAGACTGGTGCATATTTTATATTTTGTGGCTTTGGTTTTACAGACAAGTGTTCTGGTGATCGGTCAGGATATCAACGGTGCGAAACGCTGGCTGAAGCTGGGTCCGATTTCGTTCCAGCCTTCTGAGATTTCAAAGATTGCGGTCATTGTATTTATCGCATATGCAATTTATCAAAAAAGGCGTTCTTTAGATAAGTTATCCGGCTTTGTCCGGATCATGGTCTATGTTTTGCCGCTCATATTGGTAATTTTAAAGGAAAATATGAGTTCGGCAATTATTGTTGCAGGAATTGCTTTTGGTATGTGTTTTGTTGCCAGTAAAAAGAAGCTGTACTTTGCCGGGATTTTGGCAGTTGGAGCGGCGGGACTCGGGGCTGTCCTGTTATTGGGAAAGGGTTTTCGTATCAGCCGTATCCAGATGTGGCTCGATGTGGAGAATCATCCGGGAGCATTTCAGATCCGTCAGGGGCTTTATGCAATTGCTTCTGGGGGCCTTTTTGGAAAAGGCCTGGGAGAGAGTATGCAAAAGCTTGGCTTTATCCCGGAGGCATATAATGATATGATTTTTTCTGTCATTTGTGAAGAACTTGGAGTTGTGGGGGCTGCGGTTGTTATTTTTGCTTTTTTGGCACTGTTTTGGAGAATTGTGGTCATTGCCTGTCATGCACCGGATCTGTTTGGTACGATGCTTTGCGTAGGTGTTATGATCCAGCTCGCAATTCAGGTGATCATCAATATCGCCGTAGTTACAAATACAATCCCATCCACCGGTATTCCGCTTCCATTAATCAGTTACGGGGGAACCTCGGCGGTGATCATCATGGTGGAAATGGGAATGGTGCTAGGGGTTTCCAGACAGATAAAGCAGAAATAGCATTGAGGAGGAACATATAAGATGCGCTGGTACTATAAGGTAGGGATTGTTTTTGCTTTTCTTCTCAGCATTATTTGCTTCCTTGTTTTTGGTCTGAAGATCAAGCATGTGAAGGTAGAGGGAACAAAGATTTATTCCGACCGTGAAATTGAGGATTCCGTATTCAGCAGAAAGCATTCTAAGAATGAACTGGTTTTTGCCATTCAGAGGAAGCTGTATGGAATCAATAAATTACCCTTTGTGGAGGATATTGAAGTCACCTATAATAATCGAAATACAGTGACATTATTTGTTTATGATAAAACGATCAGCGGCTGTATCAAATATCTGGGACAATATGTCTATTTTGATAAGGACGGAACTGTTTTGCAAAGTATGAAGGTAAGGCGGGACGGGGTGCTGATGGTTACGGGAATCCGCTTAAGAGATTTTACTGTGGGCAGGTCTTTTCGGGTGGATGACGATACATTGTTTCAGACGATCATGAATCTGTCGCAGCTTGTGTCACATTATGATATTGAAGCGAACCGGATCCATATAGGAGATAATGAGATTACACTTTATGCCGGTGATATCAAGGTGTTACTGGGAAAGAAAACGATGTATGATGATGAGCTTTCGGCACTTTCGAGTGCACTGAAGACGGCAAAGGAGAAGAATTTAAGGGGAACCATTGATATGAAAAGCTTTGAAAAGGGGGATAAGTTTACTTTAAAGACGGAGGATTCGTCGGGAAAGACAGAAAAATAGGCGATTTCACATACCTTTTTGAATGGACAGCAGGGGGCTTTCGGGTCTTATGTAACATAATTGTAAAAAATAAGTAAAAAAGAACAAATATTCTCTTGATTATTTTCCATGAAATAGTTATTATAATAGGTGTGGAAAAAATCGAGGCATAAAAAGGAAACACAAACCAGGATAGGAGAGATACCCATTGGAATTGAGGTACCAATGTAGGAATAAAAGGAGGAGCAGTTGTGTTAGAAATTAAATCAAATGATACAAGTTTGGCAGGACAAGCAAAAATCATTGTTATTGGAGTAGGCGGCGGCGGCAATAATGCAGTAGACCGTATGATCAATGAAGGTGTTGGCGGCGTGGATTTTGTTGCGATCAACACGGACAAGCAGCATTTGATGAACAGTAAAGCGGCTACGACGATCCAGATTGGCGAAAAGCTGACAAAAGGTCTTGGTGCCGGTGCAAATCCGGAAGTAGGTAAGGCAGCTGCAGAAGAAAATAAAGAGGAGCTTACAGAGCTTTTGAAGGGGGCCGACATGGTATTTGTCACCTGCGGTATGGGTGGAGGAACCGGAACCGGTGCAGCTCCTGTAGTGGCAGAAATCTCAAAGAGCCTCGGAATCCTGACGGTAGGCGTTGTGACAAAGCCGTTTAGTTTTGAAGGTGGAAGCCGTAAAAATAATGCAAATTCGGGAATAGAAGAATTAAAGCAGTATGTAGATACATTGATTGTTATTCCGAATGATAAACTTTTGCAGATCGTAGACCGCCGTACATCGGTTGAAGAGGCTTTGATGAAGGCAGACGAGGTATTGCAGCAGGGTGTACAGGGCATTACCGATCTGATCAATGTACCGGGTACGATCAATCTGGATTTTGCTGATGTTCAGACTGTAATGGAAGATAAGGGGATCGCACATCTTGGAATCGGTACGGGAACCGGCGAAACAAAGTGTCTTGATGCTGTGAAGGAGGCAATCTCCAGCCCGCTTCTTGAAACGACGATCGAGGGTGCTTCTCATGTTATTGTGAACATTGCCGGAAAGGTTGGCATGATTGAGGCAACAGAAGCGGTATCCTACATATATGAGCTCACCGGTGAGGACAGAGATGATACGAATATCATCTTTGGTGTAAGTAACGGTACCGGTTCAGATGATACAGTCAAGGTAACGGTGATCGCAACAGGCTTGGCGAATAATGGACTGGGGGGCATTCAGATGCCGAGAACATCTTTTGCACAGCCCAAAACGAATTTTCCTACCCGTGAGGGACAGATTGTAACTCCGGTGAGCCATTTACAGACACCGGGAATCGGCAGTCCGGCAGCGGGAATGGGAAGAAGTGTACAGCCACAGTCCGGTATGCGTTCGGTTGCACCGAATGCAGTGCAGGGAGGACAGGTGCAGCAGGCATCTCCGATCGGACAGCAGTCACCGGAGGATGCGACAGGGATTAAGATTCCGGAGTTTTTGCAGAGAAAGAGATAAGAAAGATAAAATTCACACATTTAGCGAGTGCCACATGGAGCCGGCAGGCGACATGATAAATGAATAGACTTTGGGACACGGAAACATGACAGTCCGGATGGGGGATTCCTGTTCGGACTGTTTTGTGTGTACCCCCGCATATGGAAGTTTTACGGCATATGAGAAAGGAAATGAGAGCAATGGATCAGCAGAAGGAAGAGAAATATTTTAAAATTGTGCGCAGGCGAAATGCAGTTAGTGCAGTTCTGATATTCATCGGTGTTTTTGTAATCCAGATTGCTGTCTATCTTATCATGACCTTTGGGATGCATCTGTTTTTCATACTTCGCGGACAGCCGACAGGACGACTTACCGCATATTCGAGACAGTTCGTTGAGGTTTGTTCGGTTGCCTGGTCAATTATTTGTGCAATATGGTGCGGTATTTTGTACAGGAAATCGAATTGGCGTTATTCTCCGGATTATCGAAAAGTTTTTCAGAGAAAGCATCTGATACATATTTTTCTTATCGGGTTTTGCGGGTGCATGTTTACTCTTTTTTTGGTGGGGGTTTTTCATACCCTTTTTCCGGGATGGTTTACCTCTTATGAGAAGACGATGGATAACTTGTCGTCAGGAAGTATTGTGATTTTATGTTATACTCTGTTTGCCGGACCGGTTGCAGAGGAGTTTATTTTCAGGGGAGCGATATTTGACCGTTTGTTTCTGGTATTTCCGTTTTGGCTTGCCAATATGATGCAGGCAGCTCTCTTTGCGTTGTATCACGGCAATGTGATACAAGGAATTTATGCATTCCTGTTTGGGCTTTTACTGGGAGAAATTCACTATGTTTCGAAAAGTATTTTCAATAATATTTTCTGTCATATTCTATTTAATCTGACGAATTATATTGCGGGAATATTTCTTGGCATGTTACAGAAAGCAAAGCTTGGCGGGGTGATTTCTCTGCTGTTCTTTTTTAGTTTTGTAGGTTTGTATTGTGGAGTGCTCAGTTTATGTAGGGAGGGAAAAACGAAGGAAAGGAGTGAAAGCAGTGAATCATGAAAAGAATGCCGGTAGGGTGAAGTCTGTGATGAAGGGACAGGCCGGACACTCTTTTTTATTGTTTTTGACTGCAGTAATCTGGGGGAGCGGATTTGTAGCTCAGAGTGTTGGCATGGAATACATTGAGCCGTTTACATTTACAGCAATCAGGAATATCATTGGCGCGGTTGTGCTTTTACCGGTTGTGTTGTGGCAGAGAAGGAATAAAACAAATAATGTTGACAAGACAAGTATCTTTGCGGACAAGAATGTTGCTTCTACGCTTACCGGTGGTTTTTTTTGTGGAATTTTCTTGTGTATTGCAAGTAACTTTCAACAGTTTGGAATTCAATATACCACAGTCGGTAAAGCGGGATTTTTGACTGCACTCTATGTGGTCATCGTGCCGATTCTCGGTCTTTTTTTTCGTAAGAAGGTGTCATGGATCGTGTGGGTTGCCGTTGTTCTTTCCGTCTTAGGTCTTTATCTACTCTGTATGAAGCAGGGGGGGGTTTCTTTACAATATGGTGATATTTTGGAACTGATCTGCGCATTGATGTTTTCGTTTCACATATTGGTTGTAGACCGTTTCTCTCAGAAAGCAGACGGAGTTATGATGAGTTCCATACAGTTTTTTGTGTGTGGGATATTCTCTTTTGTACTGATGTTTCTTTTTGAATCTCCGTCTGCTGTCCGGATTTTAGAGGCTTGGAAGCCGATTCTTTATGCAGGTGTTTTGGCAAGCGGGGCAGGCTATACCCTGCAGATTGTCGGGCAGAAGGGAGTAAATCCCGTGCTGGCATCTCTGATCCTTTGCATGGAGTCAGTGGTTTCCGCGGTCGCCGGCTGGCTCATTTTGGGACAGGCTTTAACCAGAAGGGAGATTTTCGGCTGTATTTTAATGTTTGTGGCAATTGTGTTAGCGCAGCTTCCTGTATCGGAGCGCAGGTGAATGATGGTTTGTGATGTCCGGAGCTATAGGAAATACTTGTTATTTTTGGTAAAAAGTGATATACTCGGAAAGGATGCGTTGCCTGTTCCGGTGATGTTTCATATATAAGAGTTTCTATAATGAAATCTCTTTAATCAGAATAGAAAGGGTGAAGAAAATGAGAACTTTAAAGAAAATAGCAGCATTTAGTATGACCATGGTACTTGGCCTTTCTGTACTTGCCGGCTGTGGCAGTGGAAAGGACGCAGGCTCTGATTCCAAAGGAAACGGAGGGAAAGCACAGAACGTTAAGGTGATTGATGTAGATCTTACAAGTGAAGAATATGCATTTGGTGTGGATAAGGATCAGGAAGATCTGTTAAAGCAGGTCAATGATTTTATTACTGAGATCAAGAGTAACGGAACCTTTGAAGAAATCTGCAATCATTATTTTGGTGACGGTACACCGGTTGAGGTGGTGTCAGAAGAGCCGGACGATTCAAAGGATCAACTTGTCGTTGCAACGAATGCGGCATTTCAACCATTTGAATATACAAAGGGAGATAAGTATCTTGGTATTGATATGGAGATTGCACAGAAGTTAGCGGATAAGCTCGGGAAAGAGCTTGTCATCCAGAATATGGATTTTGATGCGGTATGTCTCTCTGTCGGTCAGCATAAGTGCGATATCGCGATGGCAGGACTGACGATCAAAGAGTCCCGTGAAAAATATGTTACCTTTTCAGATGCATATTACAGTGCATCCCAGCGTTTGATCGTTAGATCCGATGAAACGGAATTTGATTCGATGAACAATGCGGATGCGATCGCAAAGGCGTTAAAGAAAAAGGATGCCTCTGTAAAGATCGGTGTGCAGAACGGAACGACAGGAAAGCTTTACTGCGAAGGCGATCAGGAATCCGGATTTGAGGCACTTCCTGTGACGACAGTCGGTTATAAAAACGGTTCTTTGGCAGTTCAGGATATGATCAACGGAAATGTGGATTATGTGATCATTGATGCCGCACCGGCACAGTGTATTGCAGATGCATTGAACAAAATGCAGTAGATAGCAATGTTAAATGGGAGATAAGGGGACATCATGAATAATTTTAGCGCAAAGGTAGATCAGTTTGTTGATATTGTTGTCAATCAGGGCGGTTCCAATAAGATCATCGAAGGCTTACAGAATACGTTGCTGATCGCAATACTCGGTCTGATCATTGGTATTATCATCGGTACATTGATCGCAACTGTTCGTGTCGTACCGAAATATAAAATGCTTCCGAGAGTTTTAAATGCCATCTGCAGCTTTTATGTCGGGTTGTTCCGCGGAACACCGATGGTTGTACAGCTTTTGGTATTTTATTATGTACTGTTACCGCTTTTGAATATGCAGATGACCGGAGTTAAGGTTTCTATTCTGGTATTTGGCCTGAACAGCGGAGCCTACATATCGGAAATCATGAGGAGCGGTATCCAGTCAGTCGATCCGGGACAGATGGAGGCAGGTCGCGCCGTGGGCTTGAGCTTTGCCACCACAATGCGTATGATCGTAATACCACAGGCGGTGAAAAATATCCTGCCGACACTGGGCAATGAATTTATTCAGCTCATCAAGGAAACCTCTGTTGTAAGCTTTGTCGGTGCCAGCGATCTGTATGTAGCATTCAATTATATCGGAACGAACAGCTATGAGTTTATGGTGCCTTATTTAGCGATGGCTGCAATCTATATTGTGTTGGTAGTGCTGATCAGCCTGGGAATCAAGCTGATGGAAAGGAGTTTGAGGAAAAGTGATAGAGGTCATTGATCTGAAAAAGGATTTTGGGAATCATCATGTGATCAAAGGGATTAATATAAAAATTAATAAAGGTGATATTACCGTAATCACGGGACCCTCCGGCTCCGGGAAAAGCACATTCTTACGCTGCTTAAACTGTATGGAGGATCCGACGAGCGGTCAGATTATCTTTAACGGCGTGAACATTGCGGATATGAAGATAGATATAAATGTTCACAGACGGCATATCGGAATGGTGTTTCAGCACTTTAACCTGTTCAATAATAAAACAGTATTGGATAATGTTTCGCTGGCTCCGATTCATGTCAGAATCAAGGATAAGAACGATAAAACTCCAAAGAAGAAGATCATCGAGGAAGAGCATGCAAGAGCAATGGAGCTTTTAAGACGGATCGGACTGGACGGAAAGGCAGAGGCTTATCCATCGACCCTGTCTGGCGGACAGAAGCAGCGTGTAGCGATCATTAGGGCTTTGGCAATGAATCCGGATGTGATTTTGTTTGATGAGCCGACTTCCGCGCTTGATCCGGAAATGGTCGGAGAGGTACTTGACCTGATCAGAGAAGTTGCAGAGGATGGAATGACGATGGTAATCGTGACACATGAGATGGGATTTGCGAAGGAGGTTGCGAACCGGGTACTTTTTATTGATGACGGAAGGATCAAAGAGGATGAGTCGCCAGAGGAATTTTTTAATAATCCAAGTGATCCGAGACTCAGGGAGTTTTTGTCGAAGGTTCTGGTTTGATGAAGTCTGCAGCAGATCGTATCTGCAGAAGATAATGTTCATATTATGTAAATAACGAAACGGTACAGTCATATACAGTCTGTACCGTTTTTTCCGGATGGGAGCGAGAGCTTCGCTTGTGAAACTCTTTTGTCCTGAGATTTTGAATTTACTGAAACAGCTTTATACCGTCTTCTTCTCCGAAAACGGCAAATCCGTCATAATCAGCATTTTCTAATTTATTTAAATATTTTCCGAGCTTTTTCGGCCGTTTGATTACGGAAACAAGATATTCCTGCCTGAGTGTTTCTGCATAGGTGAGTGCGTCTGCATATGTCTCTGTATCATAGAAGAGAGCAATCTTTTTCTTTTGTCCCGGAATTTCATATTCCTTTTCCATTAAGATGCCGAAAATCCGCTCAAAGCCGATCGAAAAACCGACAGCAGCAATATCCTCGCCGGTAAATTTGCCGATCAGGTTATCGTAGCGTCCGCCTCCTGCAACGGCACCACGGTATCCTTCTGCTTCGACCTCGAAAATCGTTCCGGTGTAATAACCCTGTCCGCGTACAAGGGAAGGCGTAAATTCTACAGGAAATCCGCCGTTTGTCACTTTATGAACGGTATCTATAATATAAGAGATATTTTCTACTGCTTCGCTATCACAGACCTTAGAGACAGAGGCTAAGTCAAGAGAGCCGCTTTCAAACAGTGCAATGAATTTATCAATAGAAGCTTCTTCAAAGTCATTTGCCTTCAGTTCTTCTCGGATACCGTCGATTCCGATTTTATCCAGTTTGTCGAAAATGATCGCCAACCTTTCATGATCTGCTTCTGCAAAGCCCGCATAAGAAAAGATACTTTTTAAGATTCTTCTGTCATTGATCTTTACCTTGAAATGCTCCATGCCGATTTCTTTCAGCGCCTTTGTCGTTGTTAAGATCAGGTCAATTTCAGCATCGGCACTTTTATCCCCGATAATATCAATATCACACTGCATAAACTCACGAAGTCTTCCCTTTTGAGGACGCTCTGCGCGGTAGACGCGGTCCATCTGGATGACCTTAAACGGTGTGAGAAGCTCATTGCGGTTATTGGCAAAGTAGCGGGAGAGCGGCAGTGTCAGATCGTAGCGAAGTCCCATATCAGACAGATCCTTTTCCGTGGCTTCCTCCTGTGAGAGTGCCTTTGTTAACTTGTCTCCGCGCTTTAAGATGCGAAAAATGAGATTCAGGTTTTCTCCTCCCTCGCTTTTATCTAAATTTACGGCATCTTCAATGATCGGTGTTGTAATTCTTGAAAATCCGGCGCTCTGATAGATTTCTAAAATTGTATTCTGTAAATAGTCACGAATGGCAGCCTCCTTTGGAAGATAGTCCTTCATGCCCTTTAAAGGTGTCGATTTCATCTGTGTGTCCTTCCTTTCCAAACATATTGTAAACCTTTACTACTTTACCATACTTGGGAAAAATCAGCAAGTTTTGGATGGTCAGCGTGTGATGTCCTGATTACTGTTCACGGCTTTGCTGCTCCGGTAACAGTAGTGGCCCGTTTCTATTTGCAAAAAGTCCTCTTTACGGGTATACTTAAGGGGAAATCAGAGAGAGCGGCTTTGCTTTTGATGGCAGGACGATGCTGATCGGGAGAGGAAGAAATCCCGGATAGACAGGATACAAAATAAGGCGGTAGGAATAAAATGGCAGAGATGGATATTACTTATCAGGAATGGATCAATATGGACGAGAATGATTATATTCTTGTGGATATCAGGGATGAGGTTTCGGTCGGATACGGAAAGATACCGGGGGCTGTTTCCATTCCGGAGGCTGGGCTTTCGGAAAAGGTGCCGGGGCTTGACCGGAGCAAAAAGATTATCCTGTATTGCATGAAGGGACAGAACAGTGCAGTACAGGCGGAGAGACTCAGGAAACAGGGAATCCCTGCGTATCAGCTTGTCGGGGGATATCATGCATATCTTGCCGGGCAGTTTGAAAGTGAAGATGAGCTTCAAAGTGATGAAAAGAATAAAAAGATAGAAAAAAGTATCCAGAAAACCTTTCATAAAAAGCTCTTTTCTCCGTTTGCCAAAGCAATCAACCGCTATGAGCTTTTGAAACCGGGGGACAAGGTAGCGGTCTGTATCTCCGGTGGCAAGGACTCGATGTTAATGGCAAAGCTGTTTCAGGAAATCAAAAGACATCGTAAATTTGAGTTTGAACTGGTCTTTTTAGTGATGGATCCGGGATATGCACCGGAGAATCGCAAGCTCATTGAACATAACGCAAAGCTGATGAAGATACCGGTGACGATTTTTGAATCGAACATCTTCGATGCAGTCTATGAGATTGAAAAATCTCCATGCTATCTGTGCGCGAGGATGCGGAGGGGATATCTGTATAACCATGCGAAGGAGCTTGGCTGCAATAAGATCGCACTGGGGCACCATTATGATGATGTGATCGAGACGATTCTTATGGGAATGCTCTATGGAGGGCAGGTGCAGACGATGATGCCGAAGCTGCACAGTACGAATTTTGAGGGAATGCAGCTGATCCGGCCGATGTATCTCATTCGGGAAGAGGATATCAAGCGGTGGCGGGATACGAACGGATTGCATTTTTTACAATGTGCCTGTCATTTTACCAATACCTGTTCAAGCTGCGCAGAGGACGGGACAAGCCAGTCAAAGCGTTTGGAGATCAAAAAGCTGATCGCGGAGTTAAAAAAGACCAATCCCTTTGTGGAAAGTAATATCTTTAAAAGCGTGGAAAATGTGAATCTAAGCACCGTGATCGCATATAAAAAGGACGGGGTGAAGCATGAATTTTTGGAGGGGTATGAGGAATAGTGGGGATTCTGTTTTTTATGACATTTTTGCTAACGCTCCTATAAGTTAGAGTCGATATAAAGATTAGAGGCTAAATGGATTTGTAAACAGTACAAGGAGGTATGGTTATGGCATCTAATATTTATGGAGTGGCTGCATATCAGCAGACGAATCAGACTTGGAAAAAATCTGACGCAAAGGGAGAAAAGACAGAGAAAGCAAAAGCATCCGAGGCGAAAAATGCAGACAGGAATGATACAGCTTCTGATGTTAAGGATTCAAAAGAGGTAGAAATGAAAGCATGGAAACCTGTGGATGAAAAGAGTTCTCTGGTTCCGGTACAAAAGGATGGCTATGGAATGGTCATTGGAGATGTAGAGCTTTCTGATGAGGCAAAGGATTATTATCAGAAGCTGCAGACAAAATTTTTTAATTCGGAATTTATCCTAGTCAGCAAGGATATGAAATCCCTTGTGGCACAGAATGCATCTGCCTATGCAAATCCGGACAAATTAGTGGTTCTGATTGATGAGGAAAAGATTGAGCGTATGGCGAAGGATCCGGATTATCGGGATAAGTATGAGGCGATCATTGCAATGGCAGAGCTTCAGATGGAGAAGAACGGAAAGAGCATCCAGAGTGCCGGAGCGCGTGTGAAGAATTTCGGTATGGCTATGGATCCGAGAGGAAATCTGAAATATTTTGCCGTTCTTGAAAAATCTTCACAGGCACAGAAGGAGCGAATCGAAAAGAAGGCGGAGGAAAAAGCCGAGGAGAAGATCAAAGAAAAGAAGCGTGCCGAAAAGGAAGAAAAGGAAAAAAGATTAGAAGAAGCAAAAGAAGAAAAAGAGTATGTGCAGATTGAAGCGGATTCCTTTGAAGCGCTGCTTCGAAAGATTCAGAAGTATGCCTACGCAAATTCGGAAAGTAATGTGAGAACCGAGGAAGAAAAGGCAGTAGGACAGCATTTTGATTTCAGAGGTTAGGGAACCTTCATTAAGAGAAAAGGAGAATTGCCGGTGAGATAAATCGGCAGTTCTTTTTTGTCGCAGCAGAGGGATTGATGAATTTGCTGTGGGCAAGAGAAGAAGCAATGACGAGCATTCAGTTTGAACAGAGTGTAGATGAGAAGGAATGGAATCATGTGGCGATTTTTCGTGTCATTAAGTCGCTTTTGAAAAAGGGATTAATCGAAGAGTGTGGAACAGAGCTGCATAAAAAGCAGTACGCAAGGAGATTTCGTCCGACGGTAACAAAAGAGGAATATCTTGCAGGTTTTTTGGCAGAACGGGGGATTGATGGAAAGTCACTTGCGGGTATTGCGATGACATTAGTAAAGAAAAACGGAAATACAAAAAAGGACGATGAATTACTGATCAGCGAACTTGAGAATATGATCAGTGATCTGCGGAGGAAAAAGAAAAATGGGGATTAATGAGGCATCTTTATTGGTGATGTTTTTTTGTACAGGAATGATG
>CADBMH010000405.1 GCA_902795705.1 uncultured Lachnospiraceae bacterium
AACTCATTAAGTAATTTTTTCTGCACCGTACCATATTGCGTGGCAAAATTAATCAGCTCATTAAAAAATACCGGTTTACTGCGGTAAAAATTAAGTATCACGATAAAAAAATAAACTACAGTAAATGTGGAAACCGTAAGACCCGATTCCAGGTTATAATAATATGCCGGAATATTGAGTAAGGCTAGTAATACCGTTAATCGAATCGGACCATAAATATAACTGCGCAATCGACCTTTTAATTTGATGTTTTTCTTCATTGTCATGCCTCCATGCCTCATTCAAAAAAGGTTTGTAACTGTATGCTTTCTTCACAATTACAAAGGTTCCCTTATTTCAGAGCCACTCACTGCTTCTTAGTATATCATGATATTATGTGTTTTTAAAGAGTGAAAAAAAGGCACTCCCTAGAACGAATTCTAAGGGGTGCCTTTTTATGCACACGCCCGCATAAGAAAAATAGCAGCTAAAGCTGCACGCGGGCGGCGCAAACGAGCAGGAGTGGGACCCCCCCTCCTACTCGATTAATTCCTATTAGTCCTGCACATATGGCATCAGTGCCACATGACGTGCTCTCTTAATCGCAACAGTCAATGCTCTCTGATGTTTTGCGCAGTTTCCTGTAATTCTTCTTGGTAAGATTTTTCCTCTTTCAGAGATGTATCTTTTTAATTTATTTACATCTTTGTAATCAATCACGTTATCCTTACCACAAAACACACAGACTTTTTTTCTTCTGTTAAATGGTCTTCTACGTGAATTATCATTTCTATCGCTCTTAAAAGCCATGATTATTACCTCCTGTTACATATTCAATTTTACCTAATTAAAAGGAAGCTCCTCGTCTATTCCGTCCGGAATATTCATAAAGCCGTCCCCTGCTTCACTTGGTGATGGCCTGTCTGCCGGAGCAAATCCGCCTGACATGTCTGCTGAGCCTGCCGGACTTGCATTTTTGCTTTCCGCAAACTCCTGGTCTTCAACAACGACATCCGTCGTATACACCTTTTGTCCATCACGATTCGTATAACTTCCGGTCTGAATCCTTCCTGTAACCACGATCTTCAGACCCTTGCGGAAGTATTTTTCTGCAAACTCTGCAGAACGTCCAAATGCCACACATCCGATAAAATCAGCTGTCTGCTGATTATCTCCGCCGTTGTTCCTCGTAAAACGTCTGTCAACAGCAAGTGTATATCTGGCAACTGCTGTAGCCGATTCTCCTTGAGAATATCGTATCTCCGGATCTCTTGTCAGTCGCCCCATAAGTATTACTTTATTCATACTTTGTTCTCCTTAACTGATTATGCCTCATCTTTCCGAACGCATAAAAACCGAAGAACATTATCCATAATGCGCACACGATGCTCTATCTCAGCAGGTGCAGTAGCTGCGGCATCAAATTGAATAAAATAGAAGAAACCTTCACTCATCTTCTGAATCTCATAAGCCAATTTCTTCTTACCCCAGTCTTCTACCTCTGTAACAGTGCCGCCAAAACGAGTAATATACTCTTTTGCTTTCTCTACGGTCGCTGTTCTGGCATCGTCTTCGATTTTTGCATTCACAACGAGTGCTAACTCATATTTGTTCATGCGTATTGTACCTCCTTTTGGTCTCTGGCCTTCTTTATAAAAAAAAGAAAGGATTATATTGTCTCACGGTTCGGTATTATAGCATGTTTCATTGTCTAATTCAAGCTGTTTTTCTGCTTTTTGAATCTTTTTTATATTTTTTTCTGCTGCTTTCCGTGGAATCATTATCTGATGTCCGCATCCCATACACTTTAAACGAAAATCCGCTCCAATACGCAATACTTCCCATTCTTAGCTTCCACAAGGATGCTTTTTCTTCAATTTAATAATATCTCCCACTTGAATATCCATATCACACGTTACCTCTATACTTTTATCTGATCCAGCACCTCTCCAATGCTTCCTTGAATCAACAGATCTGCTCTTTGATCCATTGGCGTAGATGATTTATTGATCAAAATAAGTTTGTTTCCCCTATAATAATCAATCAGTCCCGCTGCCGGATATACTGCAAGCGACGTCCCACCTATGATCAGCACATCTGCATTAGAAATATATTGTACTGATTTTTGCATCGTCCCCATATCCAGACCTTCTTCATAAAGCACAACATCTGGTTTTATTTCTCCTCCACATTCATCACAAAGCGGCACATTTTTACTTTCTTTTATATATTTTGCATCAAAAAGCTTCCCACATCTCCTGCAATAATTTCGATGTACACTTCCATGCAGCTCTAAAACCTCTTTGCTGCCTGCTTTTTGATGAAGTCCATCAAT
>CADBMH010000406.1 GCA_902795705.1 uncultured Lachnospiraceae bacterium
GATCAGAGATTTGTTTAAGGAAGAATTTGAAGAAAAGGATCAGAAGATTGCAGAGCAGGAGGAGCAGATCCAAAATCTGAATGAGCAACTGCAGAGCCAAAACGAGCAGTTACAAAACAAAAACGAACAACTGCAAAGCCAAAACGAGCAGTTACAAAACAAAGACGAACAACTTCAGTCAGAAAAAGAAGAAGTCAACCGCCTGCGCAAAGAGGTAGAGGAACTGAAAAAGCAAATAGGGAAAATTGCGGTTCTGTAGAAATAAGATGATAGAAAAGTAAAAGGAAAGATGTGAGGAGAAAAATCCCCAACTATGCTGCAACATAGTTGGGGGATTCGTTCTTTCGCCTTCATGGACTTATAACTTCTTATATCCTTTTTCGCCTACTGGCATTATAATTCTATCCATGATTTTTGTCAAGTATGCACTTTCCCGACAACTATGATTGCTCATAGCGTTTATAATGTTGTCTTAAAAGTTTCCATCAATATAAATCATCTAAATGAATGTGTCTGTCATAATTTGAATCATAAGTAATATGACCATCCAGAGCGCAACGCATCCCAAACCATTTCAAATCAGGCTCTACACTTCTGGAACCAATGCTTTTCTCCTTCACTTTGCCACCTTTTATCGTCACCAAACGAACCCATTCTTCACCCATCATGCCACCATAAGCTACAATTCCATTGTGTTTTGGATAAGCATAATAACCTGTATGAAAAGCTCCCACAGAACCGATTTTCTTTGCCCCTCCGGATTTGTACTGATATATGTACAATCTGACATCTGCTTCACAACTCCCTATTTCTAATAATAAATCTGCCTTTTTATACTTTTATGACCCCTCTTTTAAACCAAAATATACCTCTTATCCATCCTGTCTTTTCGTTTCTGAATTTGTATTCTTTCATCCGCGGAGAAAATCATCTTTATATGGATGTTCACCCAAAATTCCATCTATTTCCTTTTTCTTTTGTAAATAGAATGCGTCCCCAAACATTCTGCATATTTCAAGTTCCCGTTGAAAATATAATCTTCTAAAACTATCCTGGTCCTTTCCCTGATGTACCCTTGCATAATCACATGCATCATAAAAAATATAATAATTTAGCACTTTCCACTTAATTTCATCAATATCATTCGTTACATCATCTTGATATACCCTTCCTTTTTCAGTAATTAAATAATGGTATTTTCCTTCCTTTTCAAAGATATAAGTACCTTCCGCACTATTTGCAAATCCTTCCTTAAAGAAAATCTTACCGGATTTTGGTTTTTCCCAGTTCCGCTCAAGCCAATGGTCAATATATTTTTCTAATTCCTCTGTACTCATTACGGAATCTCTCTTTTCTAAATGTGATTCCCTTTTTTTGTGATCCTTTTTCCCATTATTTTCTCTGATAAACCGACACATACTCTGCCCCCTGATAATCCATATCAAATCCACCAAAGCTATACTTTCTTAAACATCCCGCGTTTCTATCACACAGTTGCCTTGCCACTCCTTCAAAATTTGATTTGCTACAGCTCTACACTCAGAAATACGACTTTTATATATACTTTCATCATTAAAATCACTTAAAAATATATCATCAATTTTTCTTGCCAGTGTTTCTATATCTGCCGCATTATCCTCTAAAAAACCTACTATTTCATTGATTTCTAACATATATTCATCTGATGGAGCCATTGGCAATAAATCCGCCGGATCCCAAGCATTAATAATTTTTATAATACTATCCATGTTCACTCTCCATACATCCTGTTAACAATTATCAACATAAGTATTTAACCTTAATTGATTTTCCATATTCTTCACAAGAGCACAATAATCATGCTTTTCTTCCTCAGTAAGCCATTCGTATTGTTCCATAACCTTCTTTGCCCTATCAAGGATTTCTAACATGTTCTTAGAATAATCTAAGTAACTTTGTTCTTCATCCTCATATAATTTTTCCAATAGCTCACATCCTCAGGATTGAGGACTCCCATCTTCCTGCCCCGAAACTATAAGGCATCTACACCCATCAAAGAATTCAAATCCCTGCAAAAATTTTCATATTCA
>CADBMH010000407.1 GCA_902795705.1 uncultured Lachnospiraceae bacterium
ATGAGGATAAAAAAGATGCCGTTCCGGTTGCGAAGCGTTTTAAAAAGCTCGGTTATGACATATTCGCAACAAGGGGAACCTCAAGGGTTTTAAATGAAAACGGGGTACTTGCTATCCCAATCAACCGGATCAATGAAGAGGCACCGACACTGATGGATCTTTTATTGGAGCATCAGATTGACCTTGTCATCGATACACCGACGCATGGTGATAAGCTTCGTGACGGTTTTCTGATCCGCCGTACCGCGATTGAAACAGGTGTCAATGTCCTTACTTCACTGGATACGGCAAATGCGCTGTTAGAAAGCCTGGAAAATCAGGACGGGGAGACCTCGATTGTAGATGTGGCGAGGATTTAGGAGAAGGATATTATTCTAAGGACAGGGGAGACAGTGTGCTGCAGGCATTCGGCATGGAACCGGTTTCGGAGGAACTTGCCTGAGAGGATTGTTTATGTTATAATATTCGAAAATATTGATTAATACAAAAAATATCATTCGAAAATATCGATGTACATCAAAAATATCATTCGAAAATATTGATACATAAGGAATTTGGATTTTTGTGACGGGTTCTCTGGAAGGAGGAAAAAGATGCTGAAAAGAAAGGTGTTTGATGAACTGCTTGCGTGGAAAAAAGCAAAAGAAAAAAAGTGTCTTGTTGTACAGGGCGCAAGGCAGGTGGGAAAAACCTATGCGATAGAAGTTTTTGGCAGGGAAAACTATGAAGAAGTAGTATCGCTAAATTTTAAAGAAATGCCAAGTGCCTCCAGCATTTTTTTTTTTTTTTTGTATGTAGAAACATTAGTTCTGGCACTACGGTTTCAATTTCCGGATAAAAAGATTACACCGGGAAAGACGCTTATTTTTCTGGATGAGATTCAGGAATGTGAGGAGGCGGTTACTTCTCTTAAGTTTTGGGCGATAGATAACAGGTACGATGTGATTGCATCCGGTTCTATGCTTGGGATAGATTATAAAAGGGCGGTTTCTTATCCTGTGGGGTATGTAAATTATATCCAGATGTATGGTCTGGATTTTGAGGAATTTTTATGGAGTCAGAATATTTCTGAAGATATGATTGCGTCATTAAAGAAAATGTATACAGAAAAAATTGTTGTGCCTGAGGCGGTTCACCAGCAAATGATGAATGCATTTCGAAATTATATTGCGCTTGGCGGGATGCCGGAGGTGGTACAGCAGTTTGTGTCTACTGGTGATTTTAGGGATGCTGACCGGGTTCAGAGAGAGCTTTTAAAGGGATATTTATATGATATTGCACATTATGCGAGTGCAGAAGAGAAAATTAAAGCGGAAAAATGCTTTTTATCTTTAACAAAACAGCTTTTGGATAAAGACAATCACAAATTTCAATATAAAGAGGTGGAAAAAGGTGCCGGAGCACAGAAGTATTATTCCAGTATTGACTGGCTGAGACGGGCAGATATTGTGCGAATCTGCCATAATGTTTCTGATGTGCATTATGATTTGGAGGATTATGAGAGGAAGGATAATTTTCGGGTATATACGACGGATTTATCCCTGCTTATTGCTATGAAAGAATTTTCCTTAAAGGAGCAGATTGTCAGGAATACCTTTTTAGGCAATACCAAGGGTGGAATTTATGAGTGTGCGCTTGCGGATGTTCTGCTGAAAAAGGAATATGCGATTTATTTTTATAAAAATGAATCGATAAAAAAGGAAGTAGATTTTTTGATTCAAAAAGAGGGGAGAGTTGTGCCGATTGAGGTGAAAAGCGGCAGGTCAAGAGCAGCATCCTTAAATCAATTGATGAAAAAGAATCCGGAAATTCCCTTGGCATATAAATTTATTGATGGAAATGTCGGAGATATGGAAAACGGGATCATCAGTATGCCGCTTTATATGGCAATGTTTTTATAATCTGTGGGTGGATGGAATACAGGGAGGTAGTGGTATGGTACTTATGAATGGCGACAGAAGGGTTGCGGTGTTTTCTTTAGAGGATGCTTATATCGAAATATTAGATGAGAAATTTTTGCCATTATCCATAAAGGATGCAATAAAAACTACGACCTATGCTTCTCCTGAACAGCTAAAGGAAAGCATGCGGACAATAGACAAATTCAAGGATTTTTTAAGCGGAAGAGTTTTAAATATCGCACGAGAGCATGCAAAAGAGATTTTAAATTCCCTGTCTTTTTCGCAAAGCTCGAAAACCTCAGAGCGAATTGCCATTGTATTGGCATGCAGCGGGTTAAGCATGACAGATAATTTTTGGATCAAGGGGGATGATGACACCAGGACATTTGCTGATGTTAATTTGCGGAATAAAAGATTAGGGGATGATTTTGATATAATAAGACTAAAGTTAGTACAAGCCGCATAAATAAAGGCTTTAGGCTGGCTTAATCCTTTCTCAAAGTTG
>CADBMH010000408.1 GCA_902795705.1 uncultured Lachnospiraceae bacterium
CACATACAGATATACGAATATTTATATTTCCGAATTTAATTTGCGGCAAAACTGCGGTCGGAGGGAAAGTTAATTTGATGCATGACACAAAGCAACCGGTAAAGAAAGGTGGTAAAAGATAGTGAATGTCGAAAAGTTTAGAGAAGTTATAAAACAACGCGAAGAGACTGATGATGAATGGGATTATGGAGTTGAACAGTGTTGGAAGAAAGAAATAGAAATTCTGACTGAAGATATTGATTCTACAATTAAATTCTTGCAAACTGCATGCACAGCAGACGAGTATAGTTGGATAAGTGAAATAATTGATGATGTTGCAATGGAAACTAAGAGTTCTGAATTGGTTGAAGAATATAAAAAACTAATGGAGAGATTTCCAGAAGAATGTGAAAAGTACAATATTGCAGGGAGCATAAAAAATGCTGAGGCTGTTTTGGAAAAGGAGGATATTGATGAGGAAGAAAATCGAAAATTTAGTTGATGAGGGTTTTAGAGTTTCACTTATAGAAACTGCATTTTTCGATGGAAAGTTAGAAATTCCGCACATTGATGGTCCGGATAAGATAATAATACCTAGTGGAATGGTTCCATTCTCTATTCGAACAAGGAGTTTGGATAAAAATGATTTTGTTTGCTTTTATGAGCATGATGCAAATTTTAGGGAAATATTAACTGAAACAGAGAGTTATGTTGATGAATTAAAGCAGTATCCCGGAGTAATCACACCAGATTGTTCTCTTTATATAGATGCACCATTATGTGTACAAATTGCCGGAATATATCTTAATAGAGCAATAGGTTATTATTTACAAAAAAAGGTTTATATGTTATTCCAAATATACGTTGGGGAGATGAGAGGACATATAATAGTGCGCTGTTTGGAGAGAAAATTGCTTTTCAAGGTGTTGATAAACATAGTATTGTTTCAATTGGAACATATGGACAGATAAGGAGTGCAGAATCAAAAAAATATTTCCGCGATGGACTTATTGCAATGTTAAGTGAGTTAGAACCGGAAGTAGTGCTTGTATATGGAAGTATGCCTGATAAAATATTTGGTGATTTAAAAGGAAAAACTCGATTTGTACAGTATTTGGATTGGATAACCAGAATGAAAAGAAAATAACTGGTACAAATTCTAATGAAGTTCCCTTAGAAAAGTGTTAAATTTTCGAGAAAGTTCCATTAGAAAAATGTGATTCCTATAGAAAAGTTCCCATAGAAAAATGCTTTTTTCTGTTGTTTTTTAGAAAAAATCCGGTTATAATAAGCTTGAATGTTTCAAATATTGTAAGGGTTTTGGAGGATTGCGATGGAAAGAATGATTTATCAGGAGCTGCTTGCATGGAAAAATTCGCCTCACAGAAAGCCGTTGCTCTTAGATGGTCCACGTCAGGTAGGAAAAACATGGATTTTAAAAGAATTCGGAAAAAATGAATATAATAAAATGCTCTATATCAACTGTGACAATAATCCTTCTTTGGAGGGATTGTTTCGAGATTATGATATGAACAGGATTTTTCGTATGCTTTCCGCCTTGACAGATGTATCTGTTACGAAGGGAGATACTTTCATTTTTCTCGACGAAATACAGGAACTTGACAGGGGAATTGCTGCTTTGAAATATTTTTGTGAAGAGGCGGGAGAATATCATGTTGCAGTAGCAGGAAGTTCACTGGGAGTAAAAATGAATCAGGGAACAGGGTTTCCGGTGGGAAAGGTGGATAAATTGCATTTGGAACCGTTATCCTTTAAGGAATTTTTACTGGCATACGGGAAAAAGAATCTGGTTTCTTATATGGAAACTGCAAAGTATAGTGAACTGATTGATCTGAAGGAGATGTTTGTCGATTTGCTGAGGCAGTATTATTATGTAGGAGGGATGCCGGAGGTAGTACAGAATTATATGGAGACACAGGATTTGAAACAGGTTCGTAAGATACAAAAAAGTATTCTTTCTGATTATGAAAGGGATTTTTCAAAGCATGCGCCTAAGGAGGAAGTGCCGAGAATACAAATGGTATGGAATTCTATTCCGGGGCAACTGGCGAAGGAGAATAAGAAATTTGTATATGGAGTCCTAAAATCAGGAGGAAGAGCAAAAGAATTTGAAAAAGCAATCGTATGGCTGATGGATGCAGGCTTGATCCATAAAGTAAACAGAGTGATAAGGATGAAAAAACCGATAAAATTTTATGAAGATATGAAAGCTTTTAAATTGTATCTTTCGGATTTGGGGCTGTTGGGAGCTATGACAGATGTATCGGCAAAGGATGTGTTGGTAAATCCGTCGGTGTTTGAAGAATATAAGGGATCTTTTACAGAACAATTTGTGGCACAGCAGTATTTTGCGATAAGAACAGACGGATTGTTTTATTATACAAATGAAAATTCTACATGTGAAATTGATTTTGTTATGCAGGGAGAAGATGTTTTTGCTGTTGAGGTGAAGGCAGAGGAAAATCTGCGGGCAAAGAGTTTGAAAAGTATGTTACAGAAAGAAAACGAGTTAAAAGGGTGGCGTTTTTCCATGTCAAATTTTCGGGAAGAGGAAAGGTTTGTTAATGTTCCGCTGTATTTGTGTGGGGAATGGATGTCGGCATATTTTGAAGAGACATAAAAGGAGGATTCAAAAAATGGGGAAATACTATATCACCGGTGATACACACGGAGAATTTAGGCGGTTTGATACCTTCTGTATCAGTAACAGGACTTCTCTTTCTGATATTATGATCATACTGGGGGATGTCGGGCTTAATTTTTATCTGAACAAGTCAGATTGGAAACGGAAAAAAGAGGTTTCGAAGCTACCGCTTACCTTTTTCTGTATCCATGGAAATCATGAGGAGCGTCCGTTTCTTATTTCTTCTTATCAGGAAAAGGAATGGCATGGCGGGATGGTTTATTTCGAACCGGAATTTCCGAATCTTTTGTTTGCGGAGGACGGGGAAATCTATGACTTCGGCGGAAAAAAGGCGATAGTGCTGGGCGGGGCATATAGCGTAGATAAGTTTTACCGTTTAGCATACGATCTGCCGTGGTTTCCTTCTGAGCAGATGACGGAGGAGAGGAAGGAGTATGCAGAAAAGCAGCTTGAAGAGGCAGACTGGAAGGTGGATTATGTGTTTTCGCATACCTGCCCTACGAAGTATGAACCGACTGACCTTTATCTGGATTCGATCGATCAGAGTACGGTGGATAAGTCTATGGAGAAGTGGCTGGAGGAGATAGAACAGAAGCTGCAGTACGAGAAATGGTACTTTGGGCATTATCATGAAAACAGAAAATATGAACATGCGGAGATGCTTTTTGAAATGATTAAAGAATTGTAGTCGGATATTGTGGAAAGCGTAGAAGATGCATGGAGCCGAATAAGAAACAGAAAGAGTGGAGGAGGTTTCTGTGAGCAAAATACTTTTATATCATACCGGATATCAGGTGATACAGAACCCGGATATTTACTATGGGAGGAAGAATGCTGATTTTGGACAGGGGTTTTATCTGACAGAAAATCCGGAGTTTTCCAAAAGGTGGGCGAGGGAGAAAAAAGGGACAGATACCTATGTGAATGTTTATGAACTGGAGCTTCATGGACTGGAAAGCTCTGAAATCATCAAATATCGGGAAATCGTACAAAAGGAGGAGCAGGATTATCAGACATTGTTTGCGAAGTGTTTAGAGAGGATGTAAAGGTACAGTAAGTGAATTGAAAAATTAAGTTCCAGTTCCTGATAGGGAAAACCAGAAGTGAGTCTTACAAATAAGGAACAGGAAGTCAGTCTTGTAAGAGACCGGCTTCTTTTTTATACTTTGCATTATGGTGCTCCGGAGACGGTATATAAAGGAGGACCAAGATGGCAACATACAAGTATAAACATCTGACTCTGGATGACCGTATTTCCATCCAGAAAGGCCTTAAGGATAGGCTCACCTTTGCTGATATTGCTGCATCTATCGGAAAGGATCCCTCTACCATCTCAAAAGAGATCAGAGGACATATAATCGTAAAGGAAACCGGAACGCGCTCGAGGCCATTTAACCCATGTATGGGAAGAAAAGCCTGTACTCTGCAAAGAAAAGCCTGTGCGGAGTGCGAGCAAACATACAACTGGCATAACCGCGATTGTTACTGTGCATTATGTGGCAGATGTAATGATTCCTGCCCTGATTTCATTGAGGAGAAATGTAAGAGTCTCAGTAAACCGCCGTATGTATGTAATGGCTGTAAGTCGATACGCTCCTGCACACTCAGGAAACAGGTCTATGATGCCAAAGAAGCCCAGAAGGACTATGAGGAAAACCGCAGTAACAGCCGTATAGGGATAGATCTGACTCCGGAGGAACTGCAACGCCTTGATGATATCATTTCACCTCTGATAAGGCAGGGACAGTCAATTCATCAGATATGCGTGAACAATGCCGATGATATCATGTGTGACGAGCGCAGTATCTATAATTATATAGATGCCGGTATTCTCTCTGTTGGAAACATTGATCTCCCTCGCAAGGTGAGATATCGTAAGCGCCGGAAAAAGAAAACCATACACATCGACAAGCTCTGTCATGCAGGACGCACCTATGAGGATTTTCAGAAATTCATGGAAGCTCATCCCGACCTGAATGTCGTTGAAATGGATTCTGTCGAAGGAACGCGGGATTCCTTAAAGGTGCTTCTGACCTTGTTCTTCAGGGACAGTTCAGTAATGCTTGCATTTCTCAGGGAAGCCAACACTGCCAGATCCGTTACAGAGATCTTTAATTCGCTGTATAGGAAACTGGGCAGGGAACTTTTCATGAAGCTGTTCCCGGTAATCCTTACTGACAGAGGCAGCGAATTCACGGATCCGGCTGCGATCGAGTTTGACGAATCAGGCGGGCGCAGAACTTTTGTTTTTTACTGTGATCCTCAGAGATCAAGCCAGAAGGGCAGCATTGAGGTTACTCATGAGTTCATCCGCAGGATCCTTCCGAAAGGAACATCCTTTAAGAATCTTACGCAGGAGAAAGTGGATCTGATGATGTCACACATAAACTCGTATTCGCGCAGAAAGCTGAACGATCGGTCTGCATACCAGATGTTCAGCTTCTTCTACGGCAAAGATACTCTGGACACCCTTAATATTCGGAGTATCGATGCAAATGAAATAACTCTTAAACCCGGACTGCTGGCAAAATAAGTCGGCATAACCAATCACCGTCTCCGCGCACAGAAAATAGTGTTCGGCAGAGATGGAAGTTTCCATTGCAAATGTGCAAACGACGCCTCGATCTCTGTTTGCCATACCCAGAAATAAGGAGATACTCTTGATTGTAACTCATAGAACCAGCTAAATCAATGAGTTTGTAATAGTAAGCGCAACCTTTGTAATACTTATTTCTGTTTTGAATGTTTTTTGTAATACTTACTTCTGTTTTCAAGGTACGATTCTGGATTTGTCTTTTGCAAAAAAGCTCCAACTTGCAATTAGTTTTGCAAACAGGCACTTCAGATTTCTATTCACATAAAGGTACAGTATTGGTATAACATTTTATGAATTCGTTAATTTTTAAGAAAAAACATTTCTTTATTTCGTTAAAAATGAAAGAAAAACATTTGACATTTTCGTGAAAAGAAATTATCCTATACTTATAAGTGTCTGAATTTCCCACCTTTTGTGGGATTATTCTACGTGAAATGTATTCGGAAATTTCGGAGGTAGTCTGCTTAATGAATTTTAAAAGAAAAATTTATGATAAGATGCTGGAATGGAAAAGGGAGTCAAATGGTAAAAGCGCAATTTTGATCGAAGGTGCCAGGCGTGTCGGGAAGAGTACCATAGCTGAGGAATTTGCAAAAAATGAATATGATGATTACATTCTGTTAGATTTTGCTCTTGAAACGAAAGATGTGCGTCAGAATTTTGAAGAGCATATAGGTGAACCGGATACTTTTTTTAGAAATTTATTTCTGATCAAGGGGAAGGAACTGCCTGAAAGACATGCTGTGATCATATTTGATGAAGTTCAATTATTTCCTTTAGCCAGACAGGCAATCAAATATCTGGTTGCTGATGGCAGATATGATTATATTGAAACAGGTTCTTTAATCAGCATTAAAAAAAATGTGAAGGACATCCTCATTCCCTCGGAGGAGGAGAAGATAAAGATGTATCCGATGGATTTTGAGGAATTTCTTCTGGCGAAAGGAAATACTGTGACGATGCCTGTTATTAAAGAGGCATTTGAAAAAAGGAAACCACTGGGAGAAGCGATACACAGAAAAATTATGCAGCTTTTCAGGGAGTATATTGTAGTAGGAGGAATGCCGCAGGCAGTCTTAGAGTATGTAGACGGAAAGAGTTTTACAGCCATAGACAGGGTAAAACAGGGGATACTTTCACTATATGAAGAGGATCTTAGAAAATATGATGACGAAGAAAAAGAAAAAGCTTCGTTGATATTTAAGACGATTCCTAAGCAATTATCTGACCATAATATGCATTTTACTTTTTCAGAGATAAATGCAAATGCCAGATACATCAATTATGTGGAGTCGGTTGAATTTGTGGCAGAATCGATGATTGGAAATCTGTGTGCGAATGTTACAATGCCTGACATTCTTATGGAACTATATGCAGACCGGAGTAATTTTAAGCTGTATATGGGAGATACCGGTCTGCTCGTTTCACAGATGATCAGAGAAGGGGATGAGACTGAGGAACTATACAAGGCACTTATCTTTGATAAATTAAGTTCAAACATGGGCATGATTTTTGAAAATATAGTAGCTCAGATGTTGAGGACAAGTGGAAGGGAATTATTTTTTCATGAATATAAGTACAGGCCGGAAGGTACTGAAAGTGAAAAAAAATATGAGATTGATTTTCTTTTGGTAAAGGATAAAAAAATATGTCCGGTAGAAGTGAAATCATCCGGATATTTATCCCACAAATCGTTTGATTATTTTATAAAAAAATATCCTATTAAGGTTCAGGATCGCTATATCATTTATACAAAGGATCTTAAATATGCAGATGGGATAACCTATCTGCCTGTGTATATGACAGAGCTATTGTGAATAATCGTTATATCTGAAGTTAAAAACACCAACAGATTTTTTCTGAGGGTGTTTTTTGATTTTGCACCCTGCGGCAAGGGGAAATCGTGTATTATATAGAAAGCAATTTTTAATTTATCAAAATAATTCTTGAATTGTTAAAGTGATTTTTTTGAATTGCGCTGGAGAAAGAGGGAAGAAAAGGAGCGGAAGGGTATGAATGAATCGGAGAAAATGCCTGAAATAGATCAGCGGACAGCAGAGAATGGAAGGTTAAAGTATGCCGGTCTGCATTATGAGGAAGCTGTCCGGTTGTTTGCGGATGATATCACCAGACTGTGTGTAGTCTGGACACAGGATGAGGAAGCGGCGAAGGATTGTTTTCAAAATA
>CADBMH010000409.1 GCA_902795705.1 uncultured Lachnospiraceae bacterium
TGAGCTTGCTGCGTCGGTAACGTTTGCGGTAATCTTTACAACGCAGAATGCACGGTGTTTTTATTTGGTGGAAATAAAAGGCTTCGCGTAGAAAAGCGTCCGGTTTTCTGACTGGCTGAATGAGGCAGAAAACAAAGGAGGCTTCTTTTCGTTTGGAGAGGTATGCGTATGGAAAATAAATATTTTAACCGGGCATTGTCGAACTTTGTACAGGATATGGCGAGCGGTGCGGCAATCAGGGTGGCCGTTAATGACCGTCTGGCATGTGGCAGACGAACGGATGCGGAGGATTTTTATGGAGCTGTAGTCTGCGTCGATTTAATAGAGTGGATTCACAATAGTTAAGTCCTCATTTTCTGCTCAGATCTAGCATTTATTTCAACTGCAAAAAGAAAGAATAGGGAAAGTCATTTTCCGGGAATGGACAGATTGAAAAAAAAGTGGTAATATAGATTAGTTAGATAAGATTGTATATATTATACAGTGCTTAAGAAAAAGCAAAGGAGCAGGAACCATGTCAGGACATTCAAGATTTTCGAATATTAAACATAAGAAGGAGAAAAACGATGCGGCGAAGGGGAAAATCTTTACGATCATCGGTCGTGAGATCGCAGTAGCCGTCAAGGAAGGTGGTCCGGACCCGGACAATAACGGAAAGCTAAGAGATGTGATTGCAAAGGCGAAGGCAAATAATATGCCGAATGACACGATTGAAAGAGGCATCAAAAAGGCAGCGGGAAATATGGAGGCTGTCAACTATGAGTCGGTTACCTATGAGGGATACGGACCGAAGGGGACGGCTCTGATCGTAAAGGCGCTGACCGATAATAAGAACCGGACGGCGAGCAATGTCAGAAATGCATTTACAAAGGGCGGCGGCAGCGTCGGTACACAGGGCTGTGTTTCCTATATGTTCGATGAAAAGGGGCAGATCATCATTGATAAAGAAGAATGCGAAATGGAAGCTGATGATGTGATGATGCTTGCACTGGATGCCGGAGCGGAGGATTTTTCCGAGGAGGAGGATTCGTTTGAAATTGTGACGGCACCGGAGGATTTTAGCGCCGTGCATGAAGCGCTGGAAAAGGAAAACATTCCGATGGCGAGTGCGGAGGTCACGATGATTCCGCAGACCTATGTGGAGCTTACGGATGAAGCGGATATCAGGCAGATCCAGAGAACGCTCGACCTTTTGGATGAGGATGATGATGTGCAGAGCGTGTATCATAATTGGGACGAATAATGCCGATATATATATTGGAGTGTTGTCTGAATCAGGACCGGTATTAACATAGCTGCCTTTTGCAAAAGCCTGGCATGGAGAGGATTTTGTGATAGTGTGGATTTAGATGATAATGGCATGGAATTGACATATTTTGGCGATAGAATATGACTATTCACAGCCTTTGTGCCGGATAGAGGCAAAATCCCGAAAAGACAAGGGCTTACATAAAAGGTAAATGTGGGTAGTGGTGGTTTACAGTTGCATGGAATAGGGAGGAACAGGCATGAAACAGATTTTTGGGTTGATGAAGAAAAAATGGAAATGGGGGGTAGGACTGGCAGCAGTATTGGCAGTGGTGCTTTTGGCAATCGCTCCGTGGAAGCCTGAGTCTTCGATTCATGCGGCGGGAGAGGATTATATTATTACTTTCCGTGGAGTTGATATAGCAAAAGCGCCGGAGAATTTTGTGAAGGACAAGGCGGTCATGGTATCCTCTGAGGACATGGTTTCCATACGCGGTGATAAGCTGAAAAGTGCCGCGTGGGAGATTGGTACGGTACAGGAGGGAACTGCTCCGATTATTTCTATTAAAAGCCAAACGGATAAAAGTGCGACGATTAGGGCTGAAGGCGTCGGTAAGCAGGTGCTCCTTTGTACACCGACAATAGAGGATGAGAATGGGAATGAAAAGGCGCTTACTCCGGTTCAGATTGTTATAACGGTCGGAATCGGAATTGACCGTGGAAACAGCATTGATTTTACGGATGCAAATGGGAAAAAGGTAAAAATGACACCGGTACATAAGGGTGGGATAAAGTCGATTATTATGGATCCGGGGGCAGAGCTGCCGATTGACGATACGAGTGGTGCGGATTCAAAAAATAAAATGAAAATCATCAGCGGGGATGCAAGAGGGCAGTCATGGGATACCACAGATCATGCGATTGCAGAGGTGCAGAATAATAACAGCATCATCAAGGCGGTCGGTGTCGGTCATACGATTTTATATGTAGATAACGGCGGTTCCGTAGAAAAGGAGATTGATGTCTTCGTAAGACCGGAGATGGAGTATCTGGGAACGACGATTACGGACTCGGGGACACCACTTGATCCTTATGTTGGTACTTTGAATCCTTCTGCAGAGGACGGCAGTTATATTTTAGTAAAAAATATGACGACATCGGCGACCAGTGCAGGGCTTGATTCGCGTGTGAACTGGGTGATCACGCAGGAGGTGAATGGTGCCTGGGCATTTGTAAAGGGGTATTTTAACGGAAAGACCTATACCTATGATGATTATAAAGATAATACGGACATTGAGCCGAATCCGGAGCCGAACAGTTCAGCAAATTTGACCAAGGTAACAAGAAATGGAAAAAATTATTATCGTTTTGAGGCCGAGGCAGGTACTTATCGTGTAAACTTTTATCCTGCAGGTGTCTATGCCGGCTGGAAGGAGGAAAATCAGAATATTCTGCCGAACGAGGAAGCGACAAAATGCGAGGCGGTCGGATTTGGGACAGGAGTCGATGCAAATTGGCATGATGCGACGGAGACGATTGCTGTAGGCGGCACTTATGATCTGGCAGATGCATTAAATATTTCTCCGAAGCTTTTGGCGGATACAAAGCAGTTTGCAATCGCCTGGACTGCGGAGCCGAATGACAAATTAATTTCCCGCGGCTCCGGTTCTTATGCGGATTTGTGTAAGTTTCTTGCCTCTACTGTTTATCCGGAGGGAGGAACAGCTAAAATTACGGTGACGCGTACCAATTCAGATTCTGCTACGATTACGATTCCGGGTGTGCCGGATTACGGGGACTCTACCCAGGAGCCGAATAACCCGGGCAGGATTACGATTACCTTAAAGGTGGCACAGACCTTTAATATGAATAAAGCAGAGGAAATTTTGTATATCGGGAGTACCGATCCGATTGAGCTGTATGGTATCTGGGGAACAACTCCGGCACCGACGGGCGTGACCTATAAATGGGAGTGGGATGATGCCTATTTGGATTTGACCGGCGCGGATCAGGCAACGGCGAATATTACACCGAAAAGCAATGTAAAGAAGGATTCTCCGACCATAGTCACCCTCTATGCCACTACAAGCGACGGGAAGGAATATAAGACGACTTGTAAGGTCTATATTTATGAGGCATTAGAGGAGCTTATCTTTGATCCGTCTGTAGTCGAAATGCAGGTAAATGAGGAAAAGGACATCCACCTAAAGGGACTGACCGGGCAGAAGCGTGATGAACTTGTCTGGAGAACAGAAGGAAAGGGGATTATTTCCTTTACCGAGTTAGACGGAAAGACCGGTGTTACCTTAAAGGCATTAAAGACCGGTGAAGAAAAATTAATGGTCATCAACCGGAATAATCAGCAAGTCGGTATTTGTACAGTCATTGTTTCTGAATATATGACCTCGATTCAGATTGTTGACCAGAAATCCGGAAATCTGTTAAGTGACGGTTCTAAACATAACCTGAATACGCAGACGGAAACACAGAGATTACAGGCGAAATATGCGCCGGATTCTGCAACCTCTGTCGGTAACAAGTGGGTAACATGGATTTCTACGGATGAAACGGTGGCAAAGGTAAAGCCGGATGATGCAAATCCGTTGTATGCAGAGCTTACCTTTACGAAAAACAGGGGTACGACGACAATTAAGGTGACTTCTACCGATGATCCGACGATTTATGCAGAGTATTTTATCGAGGTGACCGAGCAGGATGTCCTGGGGATTACGATTAATGATAAGTCACCTTTGGAGTTAGATGTGGGAGCAGAACACCAGTTATCCTGGACCCTGAACCCGGCAACAGCGCCGAATCCGATGTTGAAATTTAAATCTACGGATGAAAAGGTGGCAACGATTGATGACAAGGGTTTGATTAAGGCACTTTCACCGGGTAAGACAACGATCAGCATGTGGACGACGCATAATGCGATCGAGTCAGGACCTGCCAGTATCGAAGTTATTGTAAAGAATAAATTAGAGTCGATTGAGTTTCATAATTTATCTGATGTCGTAGAGGTTGGAAAGACATTGGCATTGACGGTTGAGTTTACACCGAGTGAGAATATCAATAAAAATATTTCCTTTACTTCTACGGATCCGACGATAGCAACTGTAGATAATAATGGTGTCGTGACCGGTGTAAAGGAAGGCGATGTCATGATTATCTGTGTGGCTGCAGAGCTTGGAGCGCCGGGAGCAATCAGTTGTAATATCCATGTTGTGCCAACGATTATTCCGCCGGAAGATTTTGAGATTGAGCCGCAGAAGCAGGAGGTCAGGGTAGGAGATAATTTTAAGATTATATCACATTTTATTCCGGAGGAGACTTCAAATAAGGTTGTTGCCTATGTACCGGAGGATCCGGAGATTGTAAAGGTAGACGAAGATGGTGTCGTGACCGGATTAAAGGAAGGTGTGACTTATATTGAGTGTACTTCTGCAGCATTGGGGAAGACGAAAATCTGTTTCGTAACGGTTACTCCTGCGGCGAAATTCAGCCTTTCTCCTTCAACGCGAACGATTGTCAAGGGAAGGAGCTTTACCTTGAAAAAGGTGGTATCACCGGCGAATATTAATACCGCGTCTACATGGAAGAGTTCGAATACGAAGATTGCGACGGTTTCCTCTTCGGGAAGAGTGACGGCACAGAAAGTAGGAAATTGTACGATTACCTGTACGCTTACTCAGACAGGTTTGAAAGCGACCTGTCAGGTCAAAGTTGTAAATTTGAAAACGACATTAAAGTTAAATAAGTCAAGCATTCGTATCAATGTAGGGCAGACCTATAAATTGATCAAAACAGTGAAGACAAACGATGAAACGGTACCGAAGGTTAAATTTACCTCGAGAAATAAGAAGATTGCTACGGTAGGCAAAACCTCCGGTAAAGTTAAAGGAAAGAAGGTTGGTTCTACTGTCGTGACGGCAAAGACAACGGATGCTTATCATGCAACGGCGAAGTGTCGTGTGGTAGTCATCAAGAGGGCAACCAGTGTAACGATGAAAAAAGCCTATGCCGTCTGCTATGTCGGTGGCACGATCAAGTTAAGTGCGACCGTGAAGCCAAAGAGCGCGACGATCAAAGGCTTGAAATGGACTTCAGCAGATACCAATATCGCGTCGGTGACACAAAGCGGTAAAGTGACCGGTCGTTCCGAGGGAGATGTCTATATTACGGTGGTGACAAAGGATGGCAGCAATAAGAGTGATAACTGCTTAGTTCGTGTCATGGAGCCGATTGCGGCAAGCACGGTAATGGTGGCGCAGCCGAAGCTTACGATGAAGAAAGGGGATACGGCACAGCTTTCCTATACGATTTTGCCGTCAAATACCACGGATTCTGTCAAGATGGCATCGAATAATAAGCGTGTGGCAACGGTTTCCAGTACGGGAAAAGTGAAAGCGAAGAATACCGGTTCGGCGACAATTACGATTACGACGAGCAGCGGTGTTACAAATACGGTAGAGGTTCATGTTGTAGCCATGAATAAAACGAGCATCAAGATCAGGCAGTATGATACCGAGAATCTTTTCGTAACCGGAACCGATGATACGATTACCTGGTATTCCGGAAATAACCGGATCGCAAGTGTGGCAAACGGTACAGTAACGGGAAGGGGAACCGGAACAACCTATGTCTATGCTTTTGTCGATGGCTGTAAGATGGCTTGTAAGGTCAAGGTCGTATCGGTAAATACGAAGTCGCGATGAAACAGCAGAGGAGCAATTGCTTATAACACAAAAAACGAATTTAGGGGATTTGAGGGGTGATACATTTTTCGTATCACCGAAGGAAATATGTTAGGAGGAAGAATTTGTTACTGAATTTACATGTAAAAAATCTTGCTATTATAGATGAGGCGGAAGTTGACTTCACGCCTCATTTGAATGTTCTGACGGGAGAAACCGGTGCCGGAAAATCGATTGTGATCGGCTCGATCGGAACGACTCTCGGTGGAAAGGTTTCAAAGGATTTGATCCGCACCGGTGCGGAGTTTGCCTTGACGGAGATGACCTTTCTTGTCGAGGAGGAGAAAAAGAGAGAAGAGCTTGCGGAGCTTGGCATTTCATTAGAGCAGGATGGGACGCTTCTGATATCCAGAAAGATTACGCAGACACGGACGGTAAACAGGGTAAACGGGGAAACGGTGACGGCGGCTGTCATAAAGCAGATTGCGGATCTTTTACTGGATATCCACGGACAAAATGAGCAGCAGTCCCTGCTTCATAAATCGAAACATCTGGAAATACTGGACCGGTATGCAGGAGAAGAGCTTGCGGGAGAAGTGGAGAAATTAGAGAATCTGTACCGGCATTTTAAGCAAATCGAAAAAGAACTTTCTGAGGAGGAGATGCCGGAGGAGGAGCGCTTGCGGGAGATTTCTTTTTTGCAGTATGAGCTTCAGGAGATTGAAAATGCTTCTTTGGTATCCGGGGAAGAAGAGGAACTGGAGAATCAGTTTAAAATGCTTTCGAATGCGTCAAAGATTGCGGAGGGACTTTCTGAAATTTATCAGGAAACCAGTCAGGCACAGGATTCTGTTTCGGAGAGGATCGCGGCTGCTTCCCGCACGCTGCAGCAGATTGTCACCTATGATGAAAGGCTTGGTGATTATGCGGAGCAGTTGTCTGATCTGGATTCTCTGGTGACGGATTTTAACCGGAGTATTTCGGAATATATGGACGGCTTTGAAACGAATCCGGAGAAGTTAAATGAAGTAGAGAAGCGTTTAGATCTGGTGCGTTCCTTGAAGGCAAAATACGGAGCTACGACGGAGGATGTACTTCTCTATGCGGAGAATGTCAGAAAAAAGCTTGCCCGGTATGAGGATTATGAGTCGCATAGAGAAGAACTGAAAAAGGAAATGGAAGAAGTCAGAAAGCAGTTAGATGAACTGTCTGCAAGTCTTACGAAGATCCGGACCAAATGTGCGGAAATTCTGGAAAAAGAGATCATGCAGGCGCTTAGTGATCTGAATTTTCTTCAGGCAAGCTTTATGATCAGGATTACCGCAAAAGAGGAGTATACGGCAAAGGGAGTCGATGATGTAGAGTTTTTGATTTCCACAAATCCCGGTGAGGAGCTCAGACCTTTGAAAAATATCGCTTCGGGGGGAGAGCTTTCGAGGATTATGCTTGCAATTAAGACCGTCTTTGTTGCACATGATGATATTCCGACCATGATCTTTGATGAAATTGATGTCGGAATCAGCGGAAGAACCGCCCAGATGGTGGCGGAGAAGCTTGCCGTACTCGGGAAGGAGCATCAGGTGATCTGTATTTCCCATCTGGCACAGATTGCGGCGATGGCAGATACACAGTACCTGATTGAAAAGGAAAATGAGGGCGGGCACACAAGTTCCGTGATTCGACAACTTTCCGAGGAGGAATCCGTACAGGAGTTAGCGAGGATTTTAGGTGGTGCAGAGATTACGGAAACCGTGCTTGAAAATGCGAGGGAAATGAAAAAGCTTGCATGTGAAAAAAAGAAAGGGGACTAAAATTTCGAAACTCATAATAGAAATAAGCGAAAACAGGCATAATTTTTGAAGACTGGTATATGCTAAAGCATATACCGGTTTTTTATTCCATAGGAAATTCCGTGAATTTCCTATTACATAGAAAACACTCCAATGCACCGAAGGGTGCGATGGGATGCGCACTCGCGCGAAAGGAGGCTCGTAGCATGAGCACATGTATGAGTAAAAAAGTAAAAAGAAATTATCGGCTGTTTTTATGTGTGTTTTTTGTATTTGTTATTGGACTGATGGGAACATGGTATTTTAAGGAATTAGAAAAAAGAGTGCCGAATCATATTTATCTTTTCAGAGATCAGAATACTCTGCTTAATTTGTCTGCACCACTTTCTGGACAGTGTCATACGGCAAAAGAGGTGTTAAAAATTATGGACGAAAAAGGGCACAGTATGAAAAGCACCTCTTTTTCTCTTGGAAAGCCCTTTGCTGTAGAGGCAAGCAGTCTGGGAAGTTATCAGGCGGAATTAAAAATCTTTGGACTGATCCATTATAAAAATATTCATTTTGATGTAATTGAGAAAACAAAGGTGATGCCGTCAGGAAAGGCGGCGGGACTCTATATCAGGTCTAAGGGACTTTTAGTGTTGGGGACGACAAGAGTACAGGGAAAGAATGGACTTTCTTATGAGCCTGCAGGGAAGATTTTAAAAGCCGGAGATACTGTTCAAAAAATAGATGGAAGGTCTGTGGAAACGATTGATGAGCTTGCTGCAATTTTACAGACGGATAAAAGGAAACAGACAACGCTTTCAGTAAGGCGGAACGGAAATCTGATCAAGGTAAAGGTGGATAAGGTGCTTGGGAAGGACGGAGCCTATAAATTAGGCGTCTGGCTCAGAGAGGATATTGAAGGGATCGGAACGATTTCATTCATTACGGAAAAAAATCAATTTGCAGCACTTGGACACGGTATTACGGATATTGATACAGGAAAGGTGATACCGGTTCATTCGGGAAAGGTCTATCCGGCACAGATTGAAGATATAAAAAAAGGGGAATCCGGAAAGCCGGGAGAGATGATCGGGAGTGTGACGATTGGTGAGGAAATCTGCATGGGAGAGATTAAGAGCAATTCTTCCTTGGGGATTACCGGCAGGATTACAAAAGCGAGTGAAAAATATCAGGAGAAAAAAGCTTTGCCGATTGGTTTAAAACATGAGGTGAAAAAGGGAAAAGCACAGATTTTGTGTCAGGCAGGTGCCTTTGTGGAACAGTTTGAGATCGGGATTGAAGAAATTAATTTAAATTCGAAGGATAACAAAGGAATGGTGATCCGGATTACGGATAAAGAATTATTGAAGCGAACCGGTGGCATTGTGCAGGGGATGAGCGGGGCTCCGGTCATTCAAAATGGCAAGGTCATCGGTGCCGTGACACATGTGTTTGTAGACGATCCGACCAGCGGATATGCAACCTTTATCGAAAATCAATTTTAAGACAGGACTTTTGAATATGTGTAAAAAATTTGTTTGCGCAGGCTTACTGGTCCGAAAGGGAGATGTAGGAATTTATAGGTTGAGGTCGAAATCTGGTACTATCTTTTGGTTGAGACATGCTTTCCGGAATGCATATAATTAGGATAAGGCCGATATGCGGGAGGGCTTCCCTGAAAGTGCGGCGACAGTGGAAAAGGAGAGCGAGTATGGATAAGGTGAGAACTTTAGTGGTAGATGATAACAGAAGAATTGTGAATTTACTGAAGGAGGCGCTATCAAAGGACGAGGAGATTGAGGTTGTGGGAACTGCCGCAGACGGAGAGGAAGCATTGAAAAAGATACATCTTTTAAAACCGGATGTGGTACTTTTAGATCTGATCATGCCCAAAATTGATGGTCTTGGTGTGATGGAGAGGATGAAAAATATAGAGAAAATACCGAATGTGATCATTGTTTCAGCTGTTAGCCAGGAGAGCGTCACGGAGCATGCGTTTGCTTTGGGAGCCGCCTATTATATTTTAAAACCATTTGATACAAGGGTATTGGTTTCCAGAGTGAAGTCGGTGGGACTTTCCGGACGGGGCGAAAAGAAAGTGATCAATACTGTTTTTCAGAGGCCGGAGCCCACGGAGCATTATTCTTTGGAGGCAGAAGTGACGAATATGATCCATGAGATCGGAGTTCCGGCTCATATTAAAGGATACCAGTATTTGAGGGATGCGATCATAATGTCTGTAGAGGACGGAGAGATCATGGGTGCGATTACAAAACGGCTGTATCCGACGATTGCAAAAAATCACAAAACGACTTCGAGCCGGGTAGAACGGGCAATCAGACATGCAATTGAGGTGGCATGGAGCCGCGGAAAAATGGATACGATTGAAGAACTTTTCGGATATACGGTCAGCTCCAGAAAAGGCAAACCGACGAATTCGGAGTTCATTGCCCTGATTGCAGACAAGATCCGGTTGGAATACAAAGCTTCATAAATTGAAAAGAGGCATGAAAAAGGTGAAAATTTTTCTTTTCATTCACTCATTTTTCTAGTATACTAGAGAAGGAATGTCATATTGGATTTTAATCTGATATCAATATTGTGGGTGAATGAAGGAGGTTTTTGTTTTTATGAAGAATGTATTGTTTGTAGCATCTGAATGTGTTCCTTTTATTAAAACGGGCGGACTTGCGGATGTAGTGGGCTCTCTGCCGAAATATTTTAATAAAAAAGAGTTTGATGTGCGCGTGATGATACCGAAGTATGCATGTATTCCGGAAGAGTGGAAAAATAATATGGAGTATGTTACGCATTTTTATATCGATTTAGCGTGGCGGAAACAGTATGTCGGAATTATGCAGATGGAATACGAGGGAATTAAATTCTATTTTATTGATAATGAATTTTACTTTGCGGGATTCCATCCGTATGGAAATATTCACGAGGATATTGAAAAGTTCGCCTTTTTCTGTAAGGCAAGTCTTTCGGCACTGCCGAGTCTGGATTTCCGGCCGGAGATTATTCACTGCCATGACTGGCAGACCGGGTTGATTCCTGTGTATTTGAAGGATATGTTTGCTGAAAATCCATTTTATCACGGGATTAAGACGATCATGACGATACATAATCTGAAGTTCCAGGGTGTTTGGGATCTGCAGAAGGTAAAGGATATCACAGGCCTTAAGTCTTACTTTTTCTCCTCTGACAAGTTAGAGGCATACGGAGATGCGAATTATTTGAAGGGCGGTATCGTCTATGCGGATATGATCACGACGGTGAGTGATTCCTATGCAGAGGAAATCAAGATGCCGTTTTACGGGGAGCATCTGGATGGACTCATGCGTGCCAGAAGTAATTCTTTAGTGGGTATTGTAAATGGATTGGACTATGATGAATATAATCCGGAGACCGATCCGTTGATCTTTAAGAATTATAATGTAAAGAATTTCCGCAAGGAAAAGGGGAAAAATAAACATGGTCTGCAGCAGGAGCTTGGGTTAGAGGAAAATGATAAGAAGTTTATGATTGGTATCTGCTCCCGCCTGACGGATCAAAAGGGCTTTGATCTGATCGACCGTGTGATTGAGGAAATTTGTGCAGAGGATACACAGTTAGTGGTATTGGGTACCGGTGAGGAGCGCTATGAAAACCTGTTCCGTCATTTTGAGTGGAAGTATCATGACAGAGTATCTGCAAATATTTTCTATTCGAATGAGAGATCGCATAAGTTGTATGCAGGCTGCGATGCTTTCCTAATGCCGTCTCTGTTTGAACCGTGCGGACTTTCACAGCTTATGAGTCTTCGGTACGGCACCGTGCCGATTGTCAGAGAGACCGGTGGGCTTCGTGATACCGTGGAGCCGTACAATGAATATGAGAGTAAGGGAACCGGCTTTTCGTTCTGCAACTACAATGCACATGAGATGTTAGATACGATCCGCTATGCAAAGGATGTATTTTATAACAGAAAGCGTGAGTGGAACAAGTTGATCGACCGCGGAATGGAGAAGGATTTTTCCTGGGGCAATTCTGCCGGAAAATATGCAGAGCTTTATAACAGGCTGTAAAGGCATAAAATATATTTTGTGTCTGTGTACACAAATAAAACAAATAAAAGGGCCGGCGCGTGAGCGCCGGCTTCTTTTTGTTACAACCTATTTTGGAAATCTTAACTTTTATAGTAAACGCTTTTATTTCATGCGTTTCGTATAAAATAACTGAAAAATTTAATACTAAATAAAACACTTATCTATAAAAATTAATGATTTAAGCATGGATTATAACCGATTGAGTAAAGAATTTTTATTCGCTGATCTTTACTACGTTTGATGCCTGAGGGCCTTTCTCACCGTTTACAACGTCGAACTCAACCTTGTCACCTTCGTCAAGAACCTTGAAGCCGTCCATCTGAAGAGCTGAGAAGTGTACGAATACATCGTTTCCTTCTTCATCAGAGATGAATCCGAAACCCTTTTTTGCATTAAACCATTTTACTGTACCTTTCATTGTACTGCCTCCTAAAAAAATATTTGTGTCTGGAGATGCAAAATGCAAAACCATACATATTGTAATCTATCATATAAATAATATGGTGTCAATGCTATTTGGTTCCTTTTTTCTTTTGCACATCTCATAGGAATGTGTTATAATGTTCGGGAAGGCAAAGGTATATAGTATGGTAACACAGGGAAATGCTTGCATTTATCCTGTGTTACCA
>CADBMH010000410.1 GCA_902795705.1 uncultured Lachnospiraceae bacterium
GGCTTCCCCTCCAGCTCCAGAAAGCTTTTTTTCTCTGAACGATCCAGCCCGTAGGAGGACAAATGGATTCCCGTAATCACCACCTCTAAAAAGCCTTTCGCCGCAAGAGCCTCTGCCTCCTTGATCACATCCTCCTCCGAACGGCTGAAAAGAGGCCCTCTGACATAGGGAATAATGCAATAAGTACAATATTGATTACAGCCCTGCTGCACATTGATATATGCCCTCGTATGTTCTTCTCTTTTTGCCTCTGTGCTAAAGCCGGACTCCAAAACATCCATGTCTGCCAAACATCCGCCTGCCCCGGATTTTTTCTTTTCGGCGGCTTCTTTCATTGCTTTGTCAACTATGTGAAGGATATTCTCTTTCTCTTTATTCGATATGAACAAATCTACGTCCGGATCCTTTTCTCCCCGCTTTTCTGAGGAATCCACATAGCAGCCGGTTGCTACAACCAGTGCATCCGGATGCTTTCTTTTTGCCCTGTGGATCATCTTTCTGGATTTCCGGTCTGCAATATTCGTCACGGTACAGGTATTGATGATGTAGACCTGTGCCTGTTCTTCAAAGCTGACGATCCCATAGCCCGCCTGCTTAAACTGCTGTTTCATTTTTTCTGTTTCATAGGAATTCACCTTACAGCCCAGCGTTAAAAATGCTGCATTCATACTCCTTCCTCCTCCATTATTCCCGTTTTTTGCCGGTTTCTTGCCATTTTTCGTTCTCCGGTTTTGTGTCAGCAGGGACAACTATTCGAAAAAAAGTCGTTTTCCTCTCTATTTTTTGTTTACTTTTTCCATATTTTTCTCTCGCCTTCCCCGATTCATAAAAAAATCTTCTGCTGCCTTCGGATTTTTTTTTGATTTTTAGCAGAATTGTATATTGACTTTTTTTCACAAAATGCTAGTATAAGGGGTGTTAAAATAATAAAGGAGGTAGATTGTATGAAAACTGTAAAAATATCTTTAAACTCTATTGACAAGGTAAAAGCGTTTGTAAATGATGTAACAAAATTCGATACAGATTTCGATTTAGTATCCGGAAGATATGTAATCGATGCAAAGTCAATCATGGGAATCTTCAGTCTGGATCTTTCCAAAGCAATTGATTTAAACATCCATGATGACGATAAAATGGATGACATTCTTAAAACATTAGAGCCATACATCGTTGAATAAGCTTCGTATCAAACGAAATTTTCCGAAAACGGATAAAATAGAGCATAAGACAGAGAACACAGGCAGCCTGTGTTCTCTTTTTATGCCTCCACTAAAATCACTTCTACCGTATCCATTGCCTTCCGGTACATCTCATCCATCTTTCCCGCTAACTTTTTCTCAGAACGCCTGATAATCTCCACCTGAGGTTTTGTAACCGGATGCTTTGCCACAAAAATGGTGCAGCAATCTTCGTATGGAAGAATGGATGTCTCATAGGTTCCTATTTTTTCCGAAAGCTCTACAATCTCCTGCTTGTCAAATCCGATCAGCGGGCGATAAACAGGCATGGTGCAGACATCATTTGTCGCAGCCAGACTATGCATGGTCTGACTTGCCACCTGTCCGATGCTTTCCCCCGTAATCAATCCCAGACAATCATTTTTTTCTGCTAAATCCTGTGCAATCCGCATCATATAACGGCGCATGATGATCGTCAACTCCTCATGCGGACAGGTCTCATAAATATACATCTGAATTTCGGTAAAATCCACAACATGCAGACGAATCGGACCAACATAGCCGGACACAATCTTTGCCAAGTCAACCACCTTCTGTTTTGCCCGTTCACTGGTATATGGCGGTGCATGAAAATAAACAGCATCAATATAAACACCCCGTTTAGCGATCATATATCCGGCTACAGGACTGTCAATTCCACCGGAAAGCAAAAGCATCGCTTTTCCGTTTGTTCCAAGCGGCATACCTCCGGCTCCTGCATACACCTTTGAATAAACATATGCCTTATCTCTGACCTCTACCCAGATCAATACCTCCGGAGCATGTACATCAACGCGGAGTTTTGGAAACCGTTCCAAAATAGCCGCACCCATCTCCGTGCAGATTTCAGGCGAGGTATAGACATAATGCTTATCACTTCTTCTTGCTTTCACCTTAAATGTGAACTCTGCATCCTCATACTGCTGTTCGAGAAAATCTCCCACCTTTTCCGTCAGATTCTCCCATGATTTATCTTCAATCACCTGCACCGGACTGATCGAAGAGACTCCGAATACATGCTGCATTGCCTGAATCGCATCATCAAAGTCAAACTCTCCCGTCGCCTCTACAAAAATGCGTCCCTGCTCTCTTTTGACCTCAAAGTCTCCTTCAATCTTTTCCAAATGATACCGCACCTGTTCGCAAAGCGCATTTTCAAACTTATATCGGTTTTTTCCTTTAATACCGATTTCTGCATATTTTACTAAAAATGCCTGATACATACTTATCCCTTTCCTGTTGTCTCTTTTCCCTTTTCTGTTCTTCTGCCGCCGGCATATCCTGCTTCATCCTTAGCAGCATTACTATCATAATGATCAATCACAATGATCAATGTCTGGTAAACCGCCTGAGCCTTGGAAGTAACTTCCCGACCTCTTCGATTGCATAATCAACTTCTTCCTCTGTCGTGAGCATGGAAAAGCTAAATCTCAAGGTCGAATCCAAAAACTCCTTTTTCACACCAATCGCCTTTAATGTCCCGCTGAGCTCCGGATGATTTGAAGAGCAGGCAGAACCCGAAGAAACATAGACGCCCCGCTCTGCCAGTGCATGTAAAAGCACCTCACTCTTAATCCCCGCAAATCCGACACTGACGATATGAGGCGCCGTTCCCTCCGTCTCCGCACCCCCCGGTCCATGA
>CADBMH010000411.1 GCA_902795705.1 uncultured Lachnospiraceae bacterium
AAATGAATATTCATGCTGCAAAATGACAATTCAAACAAATTTGATTGTCATTTTGCTCATTATAACACAGAAACGGAAGAGGATAAACTGTTTTCATGATATTTTCCAAACTCCTTCACACCCCGTTCCTCTCCGTGAGAATTCCCCCTCCTATGTAAGTTGTTCCATCAAAAGCGCCTCTAACTCCGCATAGCTTTCCACCTGATTCACTGCTCTCCTGAGTCCTGCAGAATTTTTATATCCGGTCGTATACCATGCCACATGCTTTCGCATTTCCCTGATTCCTAAATATTCCCCCTTATATGCAAGCTGCATTTTTGCATGTCGTAAAATCATCGAAACCACTTCCGAAAGCTCCGGTTTTTCCTCTTTCTGTCCCGTTTTCTGATAGGTTTTGATCTGATGAAACAGCCACGGATTTCCTCTGGCACCTCTCGCCAGCATCAGTCCGTCGCATCCGGTTTCCTTTTCGCATAAAACCGCATCTTCGACAGAAAAAATATCCCCGCTTGCAATCACCGGAATCGAAACTGCCTCTTTCACCCTCTTTATCACTTCCCAGTCCGCTTTTCCGCTATAGTAGTCCTCTCTTGTCCTTCCATGAACCGCCAGTGCCTTTGCTCCTCTGTCCTCCATTCTCTTCGCAAATTCTACGGCCAGGTCCTCCCCCTTGCGGAAACCTTTCCGAAATTTCACAGTCACCGGCTTTTTTATTCGTCCGGAAACAGCCCGCACAATCTCACCTGCCAGCTTTGGCTCATTCATCAATGCCGATCCCTCTCCATTATTCACAACCTTCGGTACAGGGCATCCCATATTGATATCTAATATATCAAAATTCCGTTCTTCTATCTGCTCTGCCATATCCGCCATCAGCTCCGGCTCCGAACCAAAAAGCTGTAAAGCCGCAGGCCGCTCTCTCTCATCAATCTCCCAAAGCTTTTCTGTATTTTTATTATGATAATAAATTCCCTTTGCACTGATCATTTCCGTATATACAAGATCCGCTCCCTGCTCCTTGCATAAAAGACGAAATGGCAGATCCGTTACGCCTGCCATTGGTCCTAAAATCAAGTTTCCGTCTATTTTTACATCACCGATGTAAAATCCATGTTCCATAACCTTCCCCACTGTCTTCTGAATCTGCTTTTTCTTAAAATATGTTCATGTCCCGGCAGGAATCAAGCAAAACATCTGCCGGCCGGTTTCCAATGTTCTATCTGTCCTTCTGCTTTTTATATATGTATAAAAGGCCTTTCAAGGTCAGATCCGCATCATATAATTCAATCGCCTCCGTATAATCCACGATAATCCTTCCAAGGCCTCCGGTTGCTACTACCTTTGCATCCGGACAGCCCGATTCCTCTTTTATCTTCTGAATAATATATTCCGACTGCCCGATCGTTCCGTAAAAAAGACCTGCCTGCATGGAAGAAATCGTCTCTTTTGCGATCACGACACCCGGATTTTTTATCTCAATCTCCGGCAGATTGGAAGTATCATTCCAAAGCGCGTTTGCGGATATCCGAATTCCCGGACTGATCACGCCTCCCTGAAAGGTACCGTCTGCGGTCACCAGATCATAAGTCGTCGCCGTACCGTAATCCACAACTACGATTGGTCCGCCATACTGCTCATAGGCGCTGACCGCATCTACAATCCGGTCCGGTCCGATTTCCTTTGGATTCACTGTATTAATACGGATTCCCGTCTTCGTGCCTGCTCCCACGACAATCGGCTGGCAGTCAAGATATTTGATAATCCCACTCGTAAACGAATACATAATTTTCGGCACGACAGAAGCAATGATCACCTCGCCGATATCCTTCGGCGAAAACCCTCTCTGCTCCAGAATATTGCAGATCAGCTCCCCATACTCATCAGAAGTTCTCGGAACCTTGACCGTAAACCGGAATCTTGCAATCAGGTTATCTCCGTCAAAAATTCCAAATGTCACATCCGTATTCCCTACATCTACCGCTAATAACATGTTTTCGTATCTCTCTTTCTCTCTGTCTTTTTTCTTTTTAACCTCATCCCCCTGCATTTCCCATTCCACGATGCAGATCATTTACACTAGACCTCTTCGCTGATATCTTCTCCCAGAAAAGCTGCCTTAAAGTACAGCTCCAGCCCTTCTAAAAGTTCCCTTTTTTCTGCCTGTATCTGTTTTATTTTCAGGACACTTCCGATTTCATCATATAGAAAATCATTTTCTCTTGCCGTTGTATGCAGAAGAAGATTTCCATCCTCATCAAAATGCAAGGTTAAAATTCCTCCGATATCTGCCGTATACAGCACACAAAGAATCTGAAGCTCTTCCTTGATCCCCGTCGGCAGTCCCTCAAACTCCGGATTCAAATAGTATTTTCTTTCATATGCACTTGCCGCGCATAAAATCGTTCCCTGCACCACTTCCGTTTCTTCAAACATAATCCATAACTCCTCTGACAGAAACCTCACCGGATACAACTTCCCTTACCTGGCCGTCCACCTCCACAAGAAGTGCTCCGTTTTCATCAATTCCTCTCGCAATTCCCGTTTCAATCTCCTCCGGTTTCGCTGATTCTATCATTCCATAATATATTTTTACTTCTTTATCCCGGTTTACAAGCCGGTCATTATACGGCTCCAGAAATTCCCGAAAACTTCTGTTTTTCATATAAGTCAGATAGTAACCGCCAAAGCGCTCCGCTACGGCTGCAGTAAGTCCTGCACGGTCAATTTTCTGCCCGGTTTCCAAAAAAACAGAGGTTGCTTTTGACTGCAGTTCTTCCGGAAAGGACTCCATATTTGCGTTAATTCCGATTCCGACCACAACACGGTTAATATAGCCTTCCTCCGAGCTCATCTCTGTAAGGATACCGCAGAGCTTCTTTCCGCCGATTACAATGTCATTTGGCCACTTGATCTGAACCTGCACCCCACAGTCCTCCCTAAGAACATCAGAAACTGCCAAAGCCGCTAAAAGCGTCAGACAGGATACCTTATCAGGATCTGTCTGCGGACGCAGAAGGATCGACATATAAATTCCGGTTCCGTGCACGGAATCCCAATCTCTTCCTCTTCTTCCCCTTCCTGCCGTCTGCTCATCCGCAACTACTATGGTTCCCTCCGGCTCTCCCAGCTCTGCAGCCTTTTTTGCCTGAAGATTCGTGGAATCCGTCGTATCAAAGCTGATCACCTTTTTACAGAAGGAAGCTTCCGGAAGCCTGCTCTCTATCTCCGGTCCATAGAGCGTATCCGGTACGAAAATCAGTTTATACCCTTTATTGGACACCGATTCAAACTCATATCCTATTTCCTTTAATGTGGCTATATTTTTCCAGATTGCCTGTCTCGAAACACCGAATTTTTCACATAAAACTGCCCCCGAGAGATAACCATCTCCTACCTCCCGCAGGGCTTTTAAAATTTTTGCTTTCATTTTCTCATTCTCACCAGGTTTTTCTTTCTGATTCTACCCTTTTCTAATCCTTCAAAAAGGCATGTCAAAAATCATTCAAACTCTCCCAAAGTTGCCACCATGACCGCTTTGATTGTATGCATACGGTTCTCCGCTTCATCGAAAACAACAGATTGTTTTGATTCAAAAACCTCATCCGTAACTTCCAGTTCCTTTAAACCGAATTTTTCATAAACCTCTCTGCCGACACCGGTCTTAAGATCATGAAACGCCGGCAGACAATGCGTAAAAATCGCCGTATCCTTTGCATTATCCATCACCTTTTTATTTACCTGATACGGAGACAAAAGCCGGATTCTCTCTTCCCATACCTCTTCCGGCTCACCCATGGATACCCAGACATCCGTATAGATAATATCCGCATCCTTCGTTCCCTCTGTCACAGCTTCGGTTAATGTGATCGTCGTGCCGGAAGCCTTTGCATATTCCCTGCACTCATCGACCAGTTCCTGCTCCGGAAAATACTCCTTCGCTGTGCATGCCGTGAAATCCATCCCCATCTTTGCACACAGGATCATAAGAGAATTTCCCATATTATAACGGGCATCGCCCATATAGACAAGCTTTAATCCCTTTTCGCTTCCAAAATGCTCCCGGATCGTTAAAAGCGTCGCAAGCATCTGTGTCGGATGATACTCATTCGTCAGACCGTTCCAAACCGGAATCCCCGCATGCTTCGCAAGCTCCTCGACAATTTCCTGTCCGAAACCACGATATTCAATCCCGTCAAACATCCTGCCCAGTACCCTCGCCGTATCCGCAATACTTTCCTTTTTTCCGATTTGAGAAGCCTTCGGATCTAAATAAGTCGTTCCCATCCCCATATCGTGAGCGGCGATTTCAAATGAGCAACGCGTTCTGGTGCTTGTTTTCTCAAAAATCAATGCCACATTCTTTCCGGCATAATGATTCACAAGCTCCCCGTTTTTCTTTTTTTCCTTTAACCTTGCCGCCAATTTCACTAAGTGATCGATCTCCTCCGGTGTGAAATCCTTTAATGTCAGAAAATGACGCCCTTTTAAATTAACCGTGTTACTCATTTTTAAAATCTCCTTTATCTGTTTTTAATCCTTTGCAAGCTCCTTTACAGAAGTAACAAGCCCTGCAAGTGACTGAATCTCTGATGGAATGATGATCTTCGTTGCCTGACCGTCACCCACCTTCTCTAATGCATCCAGACTCTTTAACTGAATGACCGCTTTTGTCGCATTTGCCTCATTCAACATTTTAATACCATCTGCCTTTGCCTGCTGTACGGCAAGGATCGCTTGTGCCTCACCCTCTGCCTCACGGATTTTTGCTTCCTTTACCGCCTCCGCATGAAGGATTGCTGCTGCCTTATCTGCTTCCGCATCTAAAATAGCCGCTTCCTTTTTACCCTGTGCCACTAAAATTGCAGATTCCTTCTCACCCTGTGAACGAAGGATCGATTCTCTCTTTTCACGCTCTGCCTTCATCTGCTTCTCCATCGCATCCTGAATCGCTGCAGGCGGAATAATATTTTTCAACTCGACACGATTTACCTTGATCCCCCATGGATCTGTTGCAGAATCCAGAGATGCCCTCATCTTGGTATTGATCGTTTCACGGGATGTCAATGTCTCATCCAACTCTAACTCACCAATGACATTTCGAAGTGTTGTCGCCGTCAGATTCTCAATCGCTACGATCGGATTTTCCACACCATATGCATAGAGCTTCGGATCGGTGATCTGGAAAAAGATAACCGTATCAATCCGCATCGTAACATTATCCTTTGTGATTACCGGCTGTGGTGCGAAATCTACAACCTGCTCCTTTAAGAGTACCCTTTTTGCCACACGGTCAATGATCGGCATTTTCAGATGGATTCCAACTCCCCATGTTGCCTGATAACCGCCTAACCGTTCCACAACATATGCCTTTGCCTGCGGTACCACATTGATGCAGGATAAAAGTACAATTACTACAATGATCAAAACAAAAATTCCAAAATATGCGCCAGCTCCTCCCATAATCCTTTTCCTCCTATTCTTTCCCGGTACATCTCATATACCAGATTATATTTTACTGTTTACATTTATCATCTTGCTTATTCTTCCGCAGAGACAACCGCATGCGCGCCTTTTATTTCTTTGACGATCACCTTTGTCCCCGCCGGAATGATCTGATCCTTCACCTCACTATGCGCCGTCCACTCCAGACCGTTTAAAAGGATCGTCCCTTTCTGATTAAAGTTGTCAATCTCTTCAATCACTTTGCCTGTCTTTCCTACCAGATCATCTACATTTGTCTTTGTGCGCGACTGATTCAAATACTTCTTCGCAATCGGTCTCGTAAAGACAAGTAAGACAATGGATACCACCAGAAACAGAACAACCTGAAGCCAGATTGGTGCTCCAAGAAAGGCAGCGATCGCCGCAATAAAACTTCCTCCGGCAAACCAGATGGAGGTAAGCCCAAGTGTCAGTATCTCCAGTACCAAAAGAACAGCCACCGCAACCAGCCAGTATATTGCTATCATACCCTTCTCCTTTCCTCTTTTTAATCTCATCATAAACAAACCTTTATAACAGGATTCATAAATACGATTATAAAGCATGTAATCTAAAAATACAATATTTTTATCTGACTTTTCTAGGATAAACGCATCAATTTAGGGTTGATTTTTACAAGTTTTTGTGGTAATGCATCTTTTTTATGATATAATATATTACATAGTTTGTAATACTTTTAACAGGAGGACAATCCATGCCAAAAAAAAAGCGGAATACCCTGAATGGGTAATGAAACACAAAAGGAAAGGTACATACATTAACAGGGTGGGCGATAAATATTACCTTTATGCTGCCCACTCGGAACGAATCAAGGAAACAGGAAAAGTTCGTCGTGTCAGTGATGGCTATCTCGGAAGAATCACAGAACAGGACGGGCTGATCCCGGCAAGGAACAGCGCGGTACCGGAAGGAACCCCCTCCTTCCGTTATAAAATCAAAAAGAAAAGAGCAATAACACCAAAGCCATTACTCCATTCTCTATCTCTAAGATAATATATGCTCTAATTCAGTTCAAATTCAAAAAGAAAAGTCCACTAAGGTTGTGATTAGAAACATACTATCAAATATTTTACACAAGTGCAACCGGCTCTAATTTTTCAGCAAGTTCAGTCACCACATCTAGT
>CADBMH010000412.1 GCA_902795705.1 uncultured Lachnospiraceae bacterium
AAACATTGTAATCTCGCCTTTGTCCGTTATTCTATACCGATCTGTCATCTTCTTATCGCCCTCGATGCTCCACCTCACTCCGACAGCTTTTGCACCGGCAACCCTAAACTGAAAGGAATCATCATATCTTGCGTTCTTTCCAATATACGGCACAGCATAATCGTCAATATAATGCAGTTCTATTTCACTTGCATTTAACGAATACTTTTGATCAAACATTTGAACTTCCGCATCACGACTCTTTACCGATACCCTACACTTATATTTTTTTCCTTTATACTTTGTCCAAATCGTAGTTGTTCCATCTTCGAGCGCCTTTATGGTAACCTTGTTATTCTTTTTCTTAGTGATCTTAAGTACATCCGGATTGGAAATCTTCCATTTTAATACTGTTCTCTTCGAGGGCATGCCCTTTAGCGCGATAGTAAATCCATCCCCCTCCATAACAGTCTTTTTGGTTACGGACAGTCTGATGAAGGGCTTCGCAGATGCCTCCATCCCTCCCACTGACAGAACGAGCAGAATCCATAGCAATGAACATAATACGCTACCACAAAAAGTCTTTGTTTTCTTCCTTTTTGTCATAATCACACCGCCTTTCCATTTGACCAACAACTCATCAAACAGAACCGGAATCTTCGTGCAGATCTTTATCCGTCTCTGCCTTCTTGTACCTGGCTTTTTTGCTCTCTTTTTTAAAATCCTCCCATTCTTTGTTCTGCTGAATGAATCCCTCTACCCGTAATTTATATGCGAAGATGCGCAAAACATAATCCGGCATCTGCCTCACTCCCCGTTCCCAATCCTCTACAGTACGGAGAGGGATTCCAAAATATTCCGAAAATTCCCTCTGGGTCATTTTCGCTTCTTTTCGCATCGCTTTCATGATCTCTTTGATTTCCATAGATACCTCCTTTTTTGCTTATATTTTACTACGCTTTGCGTGGTTTTGTCAAGTCCTCCTTCTGTAATGTCTTTTCCTATAAAACGAAAAGCAGAGTGGGATCATTTTCCCACTCCACTTTTCATTCCGGCATTATACATTAATCAAAAACACTGGTCGTATCTTTCTGCATCTCTGCTAAATTTTTACCTGACTCTACCAGGCGACACCTGCATACAAAACGCTGGGTTCCATGATAGGCACAGGTAAAAAGAGTAATGCATTCCACTTCACTTTCCTCCCGGACAGATGCATCATAAGATCCAACAATCTCCGTATCCACAACTTCATATATGTGGGATTCCTTTTCTTTGTTCGTTACGATAACCTTTGCTCCCATCTGTATTTTTGAAAGATTCGTAAAAAACGTCCCTCTCCGGCTTCCATTATGTCCTGCCAGCACACAGTTTCCTTTTTCCAGAAGTCCTGCACTCTCAGGAAGATGCCCGATTCCGGAATTAAGCTGCATACTCTCCGCCCCTTCAAAAATCGGATAGCACAAATCTAAGCTCTTAATTTCAATAATACCGATCGCTCCTTCCGGGATTTTCCCAGAGGCCTTCTTTTTACCAATACCTGCTTTGTCTTTTTCTTTCTCCGGACGATCCTCTTTCCCATCATCGCTCACTCCAATCTCTTCCATTTCCTCAATATACCGATTTGCCTGCTTCACATCCTGCTCGTGCCGAAAAAAAGGGACTGACAAAACTGCCAGTCCTAAGATAATAAAAAAAATCCCTTTTCTGCTTCTCATAATCTCTTTGCCTTTCATCTCACTTTCCCGGTATAATCACCAACATATTCTGCCACCTTTGGCATACTATCACGTTCCGGCTTTAAATTCTCTTCTGTTGTCCGTTCCTCTATCTTCTCCCTGTCCAGATCAAGCCGGGCATTAATCTCATACTGCCTTGCCATTTTTTCCTTCAGTTCCTCCTCGTACTCAAAAGGCTTGGCAAAATCAGCCTTTGCCTGCTCCATGCTGCGATGGTACTCCTCCAGCTTCTGTTCCAGGAACCCCACTTTTTCATGGATTCCATGGAATACATTCTCCACACGGACTATGATTCCCACCGGGGATGTGGAAGTCTCTACGGTATAATCTGTCTTGCCGCTTAATATCAGGTA
>CADBMH010000413.1 GCA_902795705.1 uncultured Lachnospiraceae bacterium
CGATCAAGAGTATTAACAGGTTTCATTCTGATCATATCAATTTAAAAGTGATGAAAGATTTGTTTGATAATGAAGGACTCCAACGCCAGATTAAGAACAGAGACAATCCAAACGCTTTCTTACGAGGAAGAATCTGCAATGATAATAAGATGATCCCACCAGAAGAAATGGGGGCTCCACCTAAAAGGCTTGTACCGTCAGGTAGAGTCAATTCAAAAGGCATAAGATGCCTATATCTGACCACGGACGAGCAGACATTACTACACGAAATCCGAGCGAGAGACCATGATTATGTAACAATAGCGGAGTTTGCCCCCAAAAAAGCTTTGACGCTTGTTGACTTAACAAAGCTTGATAGGATAAGTCCTTTTGGGGGAGAAAATAGTTTTGACGCAAAATGGTTTGCTATTAACATTCCCATAATCAGAGAAATTAGCCATGAAATATCAAAACCGCTTATGCGAAACGATAGCGAAATCGATTATCTTCCAACGCAATACATTTCGGATTTCATTAAGCAAATGGGATTTGACGGTATATGCTATAACAGCACGTTGATGGAGGGAGGAGAGAATTATGCAATATTTGATCCGGGAAATTTCAGGTTTGAGAGAGAATTCCTAATACGCGTAAAGCCAGTTGACTATGATTATGATAGAATTGATGTAGAAGCAATAGATTAGACTATTGTAGAAGATAGTATATTGTTGAGTTACAGCAGAGCTTTTTGACAAAGAAGTACCGCCGTATGACAAGCATCGTAAGGCGACACTTATTAAAATAAGACGTTTTATGTGTACATTTTTTACCTGATAGCATCCTTCTGATGGATAAATACAGAATGAATGATAACACCTTTTGCATCAATGACACAGTGTATTCATAAAGATGTCTTCCAGAATAGAAGAAATTGTTCTATATGTATATTCAATAATTCTATAAATAGATGTATTAAATCAAACCACAGAGAGAACTCTCCTTGATTATGGCATTAGAATTATACGTCTCTACAAGATTGTTTAATATCACTCTGTTGCCGGCGCTTATTTTAGGACTCATCGTTATTTCCATATCTTTAAAAGCGTCATCGTCTAGAGTCAAATCAAAATATCTGAATGGCGCATCCCCAGCACCTGAAAGCAGATTCGTTGCTATTATCGAAAGGTTTTCTTCAGTTTTGCTAAAATCTAATATGTCAAAAGGCAAAAGCAAGAGGATATATCTCCACTCTTTTTGAAAGCTCCAATGCGTATTTTTATAACGACCAAGTTGATCAAACCGGAATGTTATGCCTTTGACACTCTGGGCTAAAACTTGAGGATATAGTTTTGACTGATCATTTGTGTATTCAACCTTTTTAAGCATTTCCTCTTGTTGAATTAAAGGGTGCGTTGCATACTTTCTTTTAAACATATCTTCAAGAGGAATAGTAGCGGTGAGTTTATTGTTTATAGTCTCATAGCCTCTTAACGGCAATCCTATAGCATCACCTACGGCCTTTAAGTATTCCTTGTCTAAATCATATTTTTTGAACGGGCATTTTTTAAGTCTAATTCTCACTCCGGCCGTTAGTGAACTATACATTTTCCACATAGGTATGCTCTCGGCATCATCTTCCGTCCAAGAACTAATGAATACATATTGACCAGCATTTTTGATATCTTCAGCTTCCTTTTCTTGCAGATCATCCATTGTGTCTAGCGGATTAAGTCTTATAGTTCTATTTGAAAGTATGAGTGCAATGGTCTCAATATTTGTGTAATGGTATAAATATTCAGTCATGTATAGCCCCCTCCATAACAAGATTAATCGCAACCTGCTCTAAATTATAACACTATGCGGAATAAGGAATAACAAGATAAAGGGCTGTATACATTTTTTCAAAATTGATATTGTGTAACCCAGATTTATTCCGAGTGTAATGCTACTACTAAGCAGGATATAATCATATATGACATAGAATTTGCGCAGATGATATATTGTTGTTGCATGTATATATATCAAGTGATATCATCAAATCGGAAAAATTGTAGAATTCTACATTTTTTCCGATTATCTATTTGTGGAGATTTTTATGATAAAACGTGACAAATATCTTAAACAATTAATAAATGCCAAGAATAATGGCTTTCCTAAGGTAATTACCGGTATACGTAGATGTGGGAAATCGTTTCTATTAAAAGAAATATTCCGTTCATATTTGCTTTCTAGTGGCATAAGTTCAAATGCCATCATTGCTATTGATCTGGATGATGACAAGAATATCAAGTATAGGGATCCGCTTGAACTTGGGTCGTATGTTCGAGAGCAATGTGCAGGAAAGAGGATGTGCTATGTTTTTCTCGATGAGATACAGATGGTATATGACATAGTCAACCCGAATCTTACTGACGGAAAGCATATCCTTGCAACTAAGAATGATA
>CADBMH010000414.1 GCA_902795705.1 uncultured Lachnospiraceae bacterium
ATGAAATCCGTGCAGGGTGATTCCGGACATGCACAGCTGAAAATGGTGGCGGATGTTTATTCTCACATCATTGATGATGACCGCAGGCTCAATGCCCAGAGGTTTGAGGAGACTTGCTACTCCGGAAAGGCTGTGGTGGAGACAGGCGCAGAAACGGCGGAGTCTGCTGCATCGGCGGCTTTAAAGCAGGAAACCGACCAGGAAGCACTGATTCGCATTCTGAAAAATCCAGAGATGGCAGCGCTCCTGAAGACGCTGGCACAGAGTTTATGAGTTCCGTTATACAAGGTACAGGAATTAATCAATCATCTGAAGATATGCTACATAGGGCAGGTTTGACCAATTGGACGGGTCAACCTGCCCCTTTTCTGTTTTTGTGGTTGACTTTTCGTTAGAAAAAATATATACTTTTTCTAACGAAAGGCGGGTGCAAAAAGATGCGAGAAAAATATCAAACTCTTATAGAAAAAAGAATCGCAGAAATGCAACCAGGCAGTGTTTTTGTAACTTCTGATTTTGCAGACATCGCGTCGACTGCCGCTATTAACATGTCCCTTTCACGACTTGAGGGTTCTGGCAGTATCCGGCGGATTTTGCGTGGAGTTTATGACAAACCCCGATTCAGCAGACTTTTGAATGAACTGGTTGTTGCGGATCCTTCAAAGGTTGCGTATGCCATTGCAAGAAAAAACAGGTGGTCTATCATACCTATGGGTGACACTGCCTTGAATATGTTGAGGTTGTCAACACAGGTACCTGCAGTCTGGCAATATGTAAGTGATGGTCCATATAAAGAATATAGCTATGGTAATGTGCATATTTTATTCCGTAGAACAGCAAACAAAGAAGCTACTGGATATTCTTTCATGACCGGGCTAATAATACAGGGACTAAGAGCTCTTGGTAAGGATCGTATCAATAAGGAGGTCATAAGTACACTTAGACAACAGCTCTCTTCCGATGAGAAAAGAACATTGATGGTTGAAGCCCAAGGGACAACCGCGTGGATTTTCGATTATATAAAAGAGATTTGTAAGGAGTAATTAATGTGATACAGATAGCATCGCTTTCAAGAGAAGAACGAGAAGAATTATTTCTGAACACTGCACATAAAATAGGCATGCCGCCTGCTATTGTTGAAAAGGATTTCTGGGTCTGCTATATGTTAGATTATCTCTTCCACCGTTGTGAGTGGAAAGGAAAAATGGTTTTTAAAGGAGGAACCAGTCTTTCCAAAGCTTATCACCTGATAGAACGGTTTTCTGAAGATATTGATTTAATTCTTGACTGGAGATTACTTGGATATAGAATTGAAGAGCCATGGGAACCTCGATCAAACACACAGCAGGACAAGTTCAGTGAATCTTCAGAACGAAAGACTATTGCGCTGTTGGAGGAATCATTAATTCCGATGCTGCAGAGAGATGTTTCAGCTGAAATAGAGGAAACCGCAAGGGTATTCCTTGAAAATAAGAGTGAGCCCACTGTAGATTTTGCTTACCCACAAATCTTCACAGATAGTTCTATTCTACAAGTGATCCGCTTGGAAATTGGTGCTTTGGCATCTTGGTCGCCCTCACAGGATGCAGTGATCACATCATTTGCGGCGGAACAATATCCTGAGATTTTTACACATCCGGATACCATAATTCGCACAGCAGTTCCTGAAAGGACATTCTGGGAGAAGGTTACAATTCTTCACAGAGAAGCTAATCGAGTAAGCGGGAGATTTCCAGATAGATATTCTCGCCATTATTATGATTTGTATCAGATGGCTACAAGCACAGTAAAAGATCAAGCTTTTCAAGAATTATACTTGTTAAAGGCGGTTATCGCATTCAAAATGAAATTTTACAGGTGCCCTTGGGCGAAATACGAAGAGGCTATCCCTGGAACGACTAAACTAATTCCTCAAGAGAAGTACTTCTCTGCTCTTCAGGAGGATTACTGTAAAATGAAAAATATGATTTATGGGGAGGTTCCTTCTTTTGATGAACTATTATCATCGGTTAGGCTTCTAGAAGCTGAAATAAATAGTTTAAAATAGAGAGAGGGCTGCTGAATTATGAATAAAAACGCCACAATATACGAAGAAGTACCTGTACTGTCATCTTCTTTATCTGAGATAGGGTATATATCAAGAACCAGCACTCAAGGGAAAGAGTATTTGTTAGTACAGGACTTTATTTCCTTTATGAATGATAAATATAAGAAATATAGGAACAAAAAGGCAATGATATTTATTGAGCCTCAACTTGAAACAGGATTTCCGGATATAGTAATAGCAGAGTACTATTCGCTGCCTCCAAATTGTTGGAATGATGCAAGAGGTGATCTTAATACGACAGATTTAAAAATACTTTGTTTTATTCAAAACAATGCGGAATTAACTATAGAAAAAATAAGCCGTACTTTAGGGTTTCCAAAAGATATCACAGAAGAATCTGTACAAAGATTAAAAAAGGCAAAAATGATACATTTATATAAAAACGGGAAGGTATTGAAGGTTCCTTTAGAAACGTATTGTCGGATAAAGAAAATAATATCTATTGAGGCTAAAATTAATAAATGGAGCGAGGCAATACGTCAAGCAAACAATAATACATGGTTTTCAACAGAGTCTTATGTCCTGTTGAACAAGGATTCTTATTCAAAAAAAGTATCAGACACTTGCGAGCAATATGGATTAGGAATAATTCTTCTTAATGGGGCTCTAAAAAAAGCAAAAGAGAGCGTGTATAGGTCATTTCCAGTGTCATTTGCATCACTTCAATTTAATGAATGGCTAATACGATATTATCATAAGGAGAAGTTGTTATGAAGTACTTATCACAAATCAAAGCTAAATATAAGAAGATTGAAAGAATAAAGAAAGGTGGGCAAAAAACCGTATACAAAGCGATCACAGCAGAGAACGAGCCTGTCGCCCTGAAACTTATAGTGAATGCATCTGATCCTCGTGTAATGCAGGAGATAAATATTGTAAAAGAATTGGAGACGGATAATATTCCAACAATAATAGAGAGTGGAATAGCATTTGATGAAAGCATAAATGAAAATGTCCTCTACATCGTCGAACAATATGTAGAGGGAATATCTTTACGAGATTGGCTTCTAAAAGGAAATAAAGCAGACATTAGATTTGCTTATAAGTTGTTAAAGACACTTTTATCAATTGAGATTCTTTTAGAGAAAAATAAGATATTGCACAGAGATATAAACCCCAACAATATTATCATAGGAAATGATGGTAAAATATATCTTATAGATTTTGGGCTAGCAAAAAAAATCGGGGCAGCATCTTTGACACGCACTGATGCATTGCACGGACCTTTCACGCCAGGTTATGCGCCTCATGAACAATATGCAAATATTAAGATGGAACAAGATGTTAGAACTGATTTGTTTCAAATTGGAGTAACAGTATATGAGAGTTGCAAGGGAAATAATCCTTTTGTCCAACCCAGCGATACAATTGATAAAATCATGTTTCGTACCTTGTCAGTTATGCCACCATTATTAGACTTTGAAGAAGACAAAAAGGGAATGTTCGCGCAATTGGTTCACATGTTGATGGCAAAAAACCAATCCCAAAGGCCAGACACAGCAGAAGATGCAATGCGTTACCTTATGGCAATCAAAGGAACTATTGAATTTTAAGGAGACAAATTTGTCATGGAACTATTTCTACAGATGGGTCACGGAATGCAAGCGCTGACTCAAGAGCTCATTAAGTATTGGGGTAAGGGTACTTGTATTATTAGTCCAGTGAACATGAAGCAGGATAAATTAGAAGATTATTCTAAGCGAATTCATGCTTTAGGTGGAGAAGTGCTGTTTGATCCGCAAATGTTTTATCCAAAGGAAGGACATATAAAATTACAAGAATATGATTATTGGCCTCAAGAAGGCGTTTCCGTCACATCAGAAAATGGCAACAAATCAATTAACAGAGAAATTTTAAGAATCAATAATATAATAAATAGCTCTCAAATCATTCTTCCTGGAATTGAAATGAAAGAAGATCAAGTAAAATACAATCTTGATTGGATATCAGCCACAACTGATTATTTTAGAGAAAAGACCGATAAACCATTATTTGCCACCTTGTGTTTATATCCAGAGACTATCCGAAATTCATTATTTATAGAAGCACTTGTCGAGGCAATTAAGGCGATTGACGTTGAGGGGTATTATATTGTTCCACATCCATCTAACAACGAATACATAGTGTCTGATCCAAGTTGGGTGATAGGCATTATGAAACTAATATCTTGCTTAAAGTTAGCAAATAAAACAGTAGTTATTGGATACTCAAATCACCAGGGACTGATATATTCATTAGCGCACGTAGATGCGATAGCCTCTGGCACGTTTATGAACACAAGATCTTTTGTTCCTGGAAAATTCAAATCCCCGAAGGATGATGATGTTAAACAAAAAAGCACTTGGTACTATTTACCGTCAGCAATGAGTGAGTATAAAGCAGCATTACTCGATATAGCGAAGCAAAGGGGATATCTGGAAATTTTTGAACCAACAGGGGATTTTAAAAACAGATATTCAGAAATGTTATTCGGTGGGGCACAACCATCTAGTACAAACTATAATGAACCAAACTCGTTCAGACACTATTTATACTGCTTAAAAACACAGTGTGAGATGTTAACCAAGAAAAGTTATCAGGAAACAATAGACACATACGAGTTCATGCTAAATACGGCCGAAAACCAAATACGAGCACTTAAAAAGAGAGGAATGTCTGGACAAAACAGAGATTTTGCACCAGGAATAGAAGCAAACAGAATTGCACTGTTTGCAAATAATGAAGACTATGGCTTTAAATTGAATATGGAATGGGATAGACTATAAAACATATACAGTGAAGTTTTCATCTTTCCCAATATTATATTAAACAAAAAAGGACACCGCAGTTTTTATTAGGAAAATTCGGAACCCTGACCTCTTCCCTCTTTTTACATACTCAGCTAATCGCTTGCTAATTGGACGGCTTAAAATTAGCAAAAAACAGCCATCATTCATTAGGAAAATCCGTGAAGCTGGCCCGTGGAAATGCTGGAAAATCAAGGACTTCTGGGCATCAGACATCACGTGTAAGTATGAAATTAGGGCTACTCCTAAGCGTGGGGTCGGAGGTTCGAATCCTCTCATGGACGCTCTTTGCAGCTGTGCAACCTCATGCCTTTCAGGCATTCGGTCGCGGGCTGTCGCCCTATAAAAAGAGAGGATAAACGCCTTATGAAAGCAAGCTTTCAACGGCATCCATCCTCTCTTTTTGCACGGCTTGTAGCTTTCACGAAAATTAGGATGCGCTGTTTTTTTCGGGAACAGATCAGCTCTTTTTCAACGCCCTCCTTTCCTGCTCATCATACCCGATTCAGAACCAATTTCAAGTCAAAAATCGGTGCTACCGCTTTTGTTAGCCAGCTAACAGTGTTAGCAAAAATGGCCATTTCTG
>CADBMH010000415.1 GCA_902795705.1 uncultured Lachnospiraceae bacterium
AATTAATTTATCCGCATCCGGATGCTTTTCTATTTTATTGATTTTTCCGACAATGATCTTGTCTAAATTTTTATCAAATTCTGTATAACCTTCCACCTTTGTTCCGGAAAGTGTCATGGCATCTGTATACTCCTGCGCCGTACACTCTAAATCAGGTACATATGCTTTAATCCAAGAAAGGGATGTATCCATCTTATTTTCCTCCAATCTGTTATTTCATGCTTGTAAATTAATACGGATTGTTTCGCTGCCTTACAGCTCTCGCAATTCTACTCTCATTAGAACTGTCCCAAAAACCTTGTATCATTCTCATACAGCAATCTCATATCATCTATCTCATATTTAAATAACGCAATTCGCTCCAAACCGATTCCAAATGCAAATCCGGTATATTCCTCCGGATCGATTCCGCTCATCTCAAGCACATGCGGATGAACCATACCGCATCCGAGAATTTCCACCCAGCCGGAACCCTTGCAGAATCTGCATCCCTTGCCTCCACACTTAAAGCAGGTGACATCCATTTCCGCACTCGGTTCTGTAAACTGGAAATGATGCGGACGGAATTTTACTTTTGTTCCCTCACCAAATAAACGGACAGCAAATTCCTGTAAAGTTCCCTTTAAATCCGCAAAGGTAATGTTTTTATCAATCACGAGTCCCTCAATCTGGTGGAAGGTCGGAGAATGTGTCGCATCCACTTCATCAGACCGGAACACTCTTCCCGGAGCGATCATGCGGATTGGCAGCTTTCCTTTCTCCATTTCATGCACCTGCACCGAAGAGGTCTGGGAGCGTAAAAGAATGTCTTTCGTAATATAAAAGGTATCCTGCTCATCCTTTGCCGGATGATTATCCGGGATATTCAATGCCTCAAAGTTATAATAATCATATTCGACCTCAGGACCCTCCACAACCTCATAGCCCATTCCGATAAAGATTTTTTCAACCTCCTCCAAGGTAATGGTATTCGGGTGACGATGTCCTAAAATTTTCTTTCTGCCCGGAAGTGTAACATCAATCGTCTCACTTTTAATCTTTTCCTCTAAAAGCGCTGCCTCAAAAGCCGCCTTCTTCTCCTCTAATTTCTCCTCAATCGTCTTTCTTGCTTCATTGACCATCTGTCCGACCTTCGGTCTGTCCTCCGGCGCAACATCCTTCATGGATTTCAAAACCGAGGTAAGCTCCCCCTTTTTCCCTAAGAAATTCACACGGATTTCATTTAATTTGTCCAACTGGTCAGATGAACCAATCTGAGAAACCGCTTCCTCTAAAATCTTCGCCAACTTATCCTTCATTACGATACCATTCCTTTCTTTTACTCTCTTCTATCATACCTAATATAACAGATATTAAGTATCTTTATGTTAAATTTCTGATGTACCAGAAGCACGATCACTTGTTTAACTGCTTTCCCCTCTTCGTTTACTGCTGTCTCCATGAAAAAACTAGCACATCTCCTGCAAAACATCAACAATCTTTTCAAAATGCATACCATGGGAAGCCTTTACTAAAATGGTATCTTCCCTGCGTAAAAGAGATTTCAGTTGTTCTTCCGCTTCTTCCCTCGTTTCAAAATAATAAACCGTCTCTTTTTCTGTCTGCTTTTCCTTTGCCGCTTCATAGGAGTTTTTGGAAAGCTTTCCGACAAAAATCATAAGGTCGATTTCCGATGAAGCAGCATACTCACCCGTTTCCCTGTGAAGCTTTTCTTCATCCTCTCCAAGCTCAAACATATCCCCCATGATCGCAACCTTGCGTCCGATCGCACATTTCAAAACATCTATGCCCGCTTTCATGGACACCGGATTTGCATTATAACAATCATTTAAAATAGTAAAAAGCTCTGTCTCGATAATACTGCTGTGCCCGCCTACCGGTTTGAATTTCAAAATGCCTCTTTGAATCTCCTCCGGTGTCATTCCCTGATCCAGCGCAACAGCAATCGCTGCCAATGCGTTGAATACCATATGACTTCCCGGTACCGGTACCTCTACTTCAAATTCCCCCGTTTCCGTCACTGCGGTAAATTTCGTTCCCTTTAATCCAAGAGAATTGATATTCTTCGCTTTTACCTTACTATTCTCTCCTAATCCGAAAAAAGTAACCACTCTGCCGTCTGAGCCGGATCCAGATAGGCTGACAGTCTGTAATTTATCATCTTCCCCATTCAGGTATACATCTCCATCCTTCGCCATATGGGTGAAGATTTCTGTTTTCGCCTTTAAAACGCCGTCTCTGTCACCTAAGTTTTCCAGATGGCACTGACCGATATTTGTGATCACACAGGCATCCGGCTTAACGACCTTGCTGAGCCGTTCCATCTCTCCAAACTCGCTGATTCCCATTTCAACAACCGCAATCTCGTGCTCCTTCCTCATACGGAACAGTGTAAGCGGAACACCCACTTCATTATTAAAATTCCCCTGCGTTTTTAAAGTACAAAATCGTTCCGAAAGCACAGAGGCAATCATCTCTTTTGTACTGGTCTTTCCCACGCTTCCCGTAATCCCGATGATCTTTGTTCCAAGAAGCTCTCGATAGCAGGCAGCCATGTCCTTTAATGCCTGAAAACAGGATTCCACAACGATATACGGATAATCACTGTCCGTTTTATCAACCTCGGATAAACACACCAGAGCTCCGTCATCATAGGCACCGTCTACAAAAGTGTTCCCGTCCACTCTCGCTCCCTTGATCGCCACAAACATAAAATCCTTTGCAACCTTTCTGCTGTCTGTCGTGATCATTGCCACTTCCTTCTGCCTTAGCTCCTGCGGTCCGACATATTTCCCGTGGCAGGCTTCCACAATTCTTTCAATCGTCATACCGCTCATTTTTGACGGAAATACATCAATCAGATCACCGCTTCCGTAGTGACTCCCGGTCGCTCTCACGGAATGCTTCTGTCTGTCATAGCTTTCCATGCTTTTCCCGATGATCTGTTCACAAAGATCTCCGTATTCCACTCCGACGGCAAGCGCCTCCTGCGGCAAAAGACTCATCGGTGTCATACCCGGAAGTGTATTCGCCTCTAAGCAATACATCTCACCATTATCTCTTAAAAGAAAATCAATTCTGCAATATGTTCCAAGCTTCAATTCTTCATAGACACGGACTGCATATGCCTGCATTTTTTCCGTAATATCCCTTGGAAGCTCTGCAGGACACACATCAGAGGTAAGTCCCGGCTGGTATTTGTTCTTATAATCATAAAATCCCTCTTTTGGGATAATTTCTATGATCGGAAGACTTTTTCCGTCAATTACACCGATAGAAAGCTCTCTTCCCCGAATATATTCCTCCACTAAAAGCTCTTCTTCGTAAGAAAAACCAAGTTCTAATGCCTTCGAAAACTCCTCATCGTTTTTCGCAATACTGACACCGACACTGGAGCCGCCACAGCATGGTTTCACCACGCACGGATATCCAACCTCAGAGGAGTTCTTTGCCTTTCCGTATAATACCGTATATCCCTTTGGTGTCGGGATTCCCGCCTCCTGAAAAATCTTTTTTGCCATTCCCTTATCCATCGCAAGGGCACTCCCCAGATATCCGGAACCGGTGTAACGAATTCCCAACATATCAAAAGTTGCCTGGATTTTCCCGTTTTCACCTTCAGCTCCATGCAACCCCATATAAACAATATCTGCTTTTTTACAAAGTGCCAGTACATTCGGTCCGAAAAAGCCGTCCTCAGACGCTCCGCGTTCCCTTTTAATCTTCTCCAGATCCGGCTCCGTTTCCCCGATATTTCCGCCCGGAGCAAGAAGGCTTTCTTTTTTTTCAAAAACCGTTTCTAAATTTAACTCTCCGGAATATCCGCAAAAAACATCTAAAAGAACTGCTTTATGTCCCTTTTTTCGGAGTGCTGCACAAATCTTTGTCCCACTGATCAAGGAAACATCTCTCTCTGTACTAAGCCCTCCCGCTAAAACAATGATATTCATAAATAAATCCCCCCGGCATAAATCCGTTTTTCAACCGGCATGCCCCATAAATGAAATTTTGAATTAAAATTTAACTACTTATTTTGCAGGTCTGGCAATCAGCACACAAGAGGTTTTGCGATAAGCATAACAAACCACCTTATTATGGCTGACGCTTGCCGATACACACTTTCCATCTCCGACATAAATCTCCACATGGCTGATATTTTTATAACGCCCGTTCTTTGAATAAGAATAAAAAATCAAATCACCCGGCTCTAATTTTTTAGCAGCAATTCCTTTTTTCGCCACAACCTTTCCGTTATCTGCACACCACTTTCCGATTTCCGCAGCAGTAGGTGCCCACCCGGTCTCTACTCCAAAATAGACTTTATACAAACGATAGATTCTGGCAACTAACGAACTGCAGTCATAATAGCTTCCCTGCATTCTCTTTGACTGACTGTACTTTGTCTTCTTTTTTGAAATTGCGATTGCTTTTTTTGCTGCTTTGATTCCTGCATCCGCAGGAATTTTTTCAATTATAATGACCTCAATCGTATAAGTCTTACCATCGACAAGAACCGTAATCTCCGTTGTTCCTGCTTTTTTTGCCGTAACAGTTCCCGTCTTGGAAACGGTTGCCGTTTTTGTATCTGAAGATGTATATGTAGCCGCACTGTATTCACTATTAAATCCGGTGATCAGTACATCCTTAACATCCCCTTCCTCCATGTTCCACTTTGTATCTGCCACAACGGGATTTGTAACCACGACCGGCACCTCTATTTCAACCTTTTCCTCATTTACTGCAGTGATTTCTGCATGAAGAACTGTTGCTCCCGCCTTTACCGGTGTAACCTTACCGGCAGATACAGAAGCAAATTCTGTATTTTCTACAGAATAAGCAACCTGAGTATTTTTAACAAGTGCATGATCCAAAAAGAAATGCTTGATCGCAGGGGAAAATGCAGATGCTCCCATTGCTCTGGCATAAAACAATCCTTCAAACGCCGGCTTTGTAACAGAAACCGTCGCCGCTAAAAAACTGTCACCTGTCAACTTATCCTGCAAATAAATCTCTGTATCAGAAAAACCGGTCACAATATATCTCTCACTGTATTCATCTTTTACCAGACTATCACCTTTTATAATGCACTCATAGTCATAATCCGAATATTTCTCCTGCCAGGCAAAGCAAATACCGGAGCCGTAATCTGCCTGCACCTTTTCCGGTGTCTCAGAAGCCGCTTCTGCTCTGCCCCCAAACCAAATACCTGCCACCATGATAAGCAGTATGGTAATAAGTACTTTTGAATGCATCTTTAAAGTTTTTTCAGTGATTTGTCTTAACATATTTTAGATCGTTCCTTCCTCATATGATTGATAAACCATGTCAACATATTCCATAATTTCTTCTTTGCCACTCTTTGTTACCGATGAAAACGGAATGACCGGTGTTCCGTCCACCACCTGCAAAGCCTCCTCAATCCCTCGAAGCTGCTTTGCAATCTGTGACCGTTTTACCTTGTCTGACTTCGTTGCTATGATGATCGGATTAAATCCATAGTGAATGCACCAATCATACATCTGCTTATCATTTCCGTTCGGCTTATGTCTGATATCCACCAGTAAAAAAACAAGCCGCAGAACCTTAGACTGTTTCAAATACCCCTCGATCATCTTCCCCCATTTTTTTATTAATTCCGGAGAGGCTTTTGCATAGCCATATCCCGGCAGATCTACAAAATATAGTTCCTCATTAATATTATAGAAATTAATCGTCTGCGTTTTTCCGGGCTGCCCGGAGGTTCTCGCATAGTTTTTTCGGTTCATCAGCGTATTGATCAGTGAAGATTTTCCCACATTCGATCTGCCGGCAAAAGCAATCTCTAACATCTGATTCTCCGGCAGTTTACTTGTAACACCGCAAACCTTTTCTAAATCCACATTTTTAATTATCATCTTTACGCAATTTCATCCTCCGGATCATTATCCCCGTCTCCGTCTCCGGATTTCGGAAGTAATTTCACCTTGTTATCTAACATAATTAACCTTGGCTGTTCCTCGCCTTCCACTGCCTCTTTCGTAATGATACATTCCTTCACACTATCATCTGACGGCACTTCAAACATTGCATCTGTCATCACAGACTCAATGATTGCGCGAAGCCCTCTGGCCCCTGTTTTGCGTTCAAATGACTTTTTGGCAACCGCCTCGATTGCTTCTTTATCAAAGGTCAGCTTTACATCATCAAGCTCAAACAGCTTTTCATACTGCTTTGTGATAGCATTCTTCGGCTCCACCAGAATCCTCTCCAATGCCTTTTCGTCCAAAAGATCCAATGCAACTGTCACAGGCACACGCCCGATCAGTTCCGGAATCAAACCGAATTTCATCAGATCCTCCGGAAGAACCTGTTTAAACAATTCGCCTACATTATCTTCTACTTTCTCAGAAAGCTCGGCATTAAAGCCGATTGCTTTCTTTCCGATTCTTGAACCTATGATTCTGTCAAGACCGTCAAAAGCTCCCCCGCAGATAAACAGGATATTCGTTGTATCTAATTGGAAAAACTCCTGATGCGGATGCTTTCTTCCTCCCTGAGGCGGTACACTTGCCACGGTTCCTTCTAAAATCTTAAGAAGCGCCTGCTGTACTCCCTCACCGGAAACATCTCTGGTAATGGATACATTTTCACCTTTTCTTGTAATTTTGTCAATTTCGTCGATATAGATGATACCATGCTCTGCACGTGCCAGATCATAGTCAGCTGCCTGAATGATCTTTAACAGGATGTTTTCCACATCCTCTCCGACATAACCTGCTTCTGTCAGTGCAGTCGCATCCGCAATTGCAAACGGAACATTCAAAATCTTTGCTAAAGTCTGCGCAAGAAATGTCTTTCCTGATCCGGTAGGCCCAAGCATGATAATATTGCTTTTCTGCAATTCAACATCCATACTCTTCTCGGAAAGAACACGCTTATAATGATTATAAACAGCTACAGAAAGCACCTTTTTCGCATCATCCTGTCCAATCACATACTCATCTAAAAATTCTTTGATTTCTTTTGGCTTTAGCAAATTAATATCTTCGCTTTCATACGAAGCTCCTGTGTCTCCGAACTCCTCATCAATGATTTCAGAACACAACTCGATACATTGATCACAAATATATACTCCGCTAGGTCCTGCAATCAGCTTATGCACCTGATTCTGTGTTTTACCGCAGAACGAGCATTTGTATTTGATATCATCTTTTTTACCTGCCATATTATCCCCCATTCTGATTCCATAATATCTGATAATTATTTTCTATCGGTAATGATCTCATCGACAAGACCATATTCCTTTGCCTCTTCTGCAGTCATGTAATTATCGCGCTCCGTATCCGTTGCTATTACATCTAATGGCTTTCCGGTATTATCTGCTAAAATCCTGTTCAAACGTTCTCTTGTCTTTAAAATCTGTTCTGCTGCAATCCTTAT
>CADBMH010000416.1 GCA_902795705.1 uncultured Lachnospiraceae bacterium
ATCATCCTTAATAGAATGCACGACCTCCTCTGTATCATCTTCTGAACCATCATCAACGATAATAATTTCAAAATCCTGATATGTTTGTGCAAGCACACTTTCCACAGAACGTCTTATGATATGCCCTCTGTTAAATGTAGGAATAATGATACTAACTCCTTCAGACATTGTATTAGTCCCCTTTCATAAATATTAAATTTAGTATCGCAGCCTTTTGTTATAGTCTGATATTTTTATATCAAGTCTTTTTGGTGGTGCAGACTGATCATGTTCCAAATTAACCTGCATAATGTCAAAAATCGTTACTGCTCCTATCATCGTCATGACAATTTGAACTGCAACTAACAATACGCAATATATGCTGCTATCTTAAATGTGTTAGGATCATCAACAGAATTGTTTTCACTGTGAACAATCTTTCTCATCCCTATAATCGCATCAACAATTACTTCATCTAATAAGGATAAACTTAAATTAAAGCAAACTGGAGAATCATAATCCAGTTTGCTTTTAAGACCTTCAAATATATCCGCATAACATTCCAATATATGCATTTTCCAACCATTTACTCTCTTCTCTGTAAATACCTTATCATCATAAATATTCAGATAATCATAATATACAAATTCTTCGTTCATCCTGCGTTTGTAGCTATAATCGAAGCAAAATAATACTGGAAATATCAATCCAATAATGTGGCTGCAGCAATCTTTCTGCTTTTTTCTGTCACTTTGATTTCACAAGGAGCATTTTTTGAATCATAGTATATGCTTTCTGAATTCTAGGTCCTTCCAGTCTCTCTTTTTCAATAATAGCGCGTATTTCTTCAATGTTCCGCTCATCAAAATTGTCCATCAAAGTTTTCTTATTTGCTTCCATGCACAAACACTCCATCCTTTTTTAATCTTATATGATATTAAAACATACCTTATGTATTATACTTCAAGGGAGCAATTTTTACAACATTTTTTGATATTTAATTTACCTATTTAAATCACGCTTGATAGATTTAAAATATCAAGCCTTTTTTACAAAATCACCATTTGCAAAATTCCCGGATCTGCCCATCCATTATCTTTATAAGTTCCCCACCCCTGTTCCATGTCTGATAAAAGTCACATGTTTTCCTTACCGCTGTTTCCACATCCCAGACCGGTTTCCAGCCAAATGTGTTCTTTATCTTGCAGCAGTCTAATTTTAAAAACTTGTCCTCATGAGGAGCATCCGGTTCTGCCTGGTTTTCCCATGCAGCATCTTCACCCCAGAAAGAGCAGAACAAATCCACTAATTCTCCTGTAGTAATACAATCCCTGTCCTCTGGTCCTACATTATAATAATCCGCATATGCTATATCCTCATACTGTCTCCTGACGATCTCCAGATATACCGTCAGCGGTTCCAGTACATGCTGATACGGTCTTACAGAGTATGGATTTCTGACTTTGATGCTTTCAGAAACCCGCATGGCACGGACACAGTCAGGGATGATCCGGTCACTTGCAAAGTCTCCTCCTCCAATCACATTTCCTGCTCTTGCAGTAGAAACTGCTATGCCTTTTTCTTCAAAGAAACTTCTATTATATGAATGAGTCACCAATTCGGAACAGCTCTTGCTATTACTGTATGGATCGATCCCGTCCAAAATGTCATTTTCACGGTATCCCCAGTACCATTCATTATTCTGGTATACTTTATCGGTAGTGACATTTAGTACAGAACGCACACAGGAAGCCTGCCTTACGCACTCCAAAAGGTTCACAGTGCCCATTACATTGATTTCATAGGTCTCTCTCGGATACTTATAAGCATCCAGCACGATCGGCTGTGCAGCCAAATGCATGACAAGCTCTGGCCTCTCTTCGTCAAAGACCTGTTTTAAATGCTTAAAATCCCTGACATCCCCTGTCACATGCTTCATGTCCTTTTCGAATTCTAAAAGCCGGAACAGGCTTGGTTCCGTAGGCGGTTCCAGGCTGTAGCCGATGACTTCCGCACCAAAGTTTAATAACATCCTGGAAAGCCAGCTCCCCTTGAATCCGGTATGACCAGTCACTAAAATTTTTTTTCCCTTATAAAAACTAAAATCCCACATAGCAGCCCTCCTTATTTTGTATATGTGTTTGACATCATCTGTACAGCTATTGATTTAATGCCGATATGATCACATCTGCCATATGACCTACCATGGTTTCTGTCATGCCGGGGTATACACCGATCCAAAAAGTATGTTTCATGATAAGTTCTGTATTATGTAAATCCCCGACCACTCTGTAGGCACCCGTGCCCCTGATCGGATCAAAGCACGGATGTTTTATGATGTTTCCACTAAAAAGCAGTCTGGTCTGTATGTTGTTCTCTTCCATAAAGGCAACAACCCGGTTACGGTCTATTCCGGTTTCGGGACGGATAGTGATCAGAAAGCCAAACCAGGAAGGATCACTGTCCGCTAACGGTTCCGGAAGGAGTATCCTATCTTCTGCCTTCTCTAATGCACGATGGAGACTTGTCCAGTTATCCTTTCTTTTTTCAATAAACCCTGGCAGTTTTTTTAATTGCTCACAGCCTATCGCGGCCTGCATATCCGTAAGCTTCAGGTTATAGCCGAAATGGCTGTATACATATTTATGATCATATCCCTTTGGCAGTCCGCCAAACTGTCCATCATAACGATGACCGCAGAAATTATCATGTCCGGAAGGACAAATGCAGTCCCTCCCCCAGTCACGGTAGGAAAGCATGAGGCGGTTCAGCAATGGATCGTCCGTATAAACGCAGCCGCCTTCGCCCATTGTCATATGGTGTGGAGGATAAAAAGATGAGGTTCCGATGTCTCCCCATGTACCGGTAAACTTGGTTTCTCCATCGATCGTATATTGTGAACCGAGCGCATCACAGTTATCTTCCACGAGCCACAAATCATGTTCCGCACAAAAGCTCTTTATTGCCCTTAAATCAAATGGATTTCCCAGCGTATTGGCCAGCATTACTGCCTTTGTTTTTTCGCTCAGTGCCGCCTCCATCTTTTTGACATCAATGTTATATTGCGGCACTGTCATATCAACAAATACCGGAACCGCTCCATATTGAAGGATTGGCGTGATTGTCGTCGGGAACCCACAGGCTACCGTTATTACTTCGTCATCTTTTCTTATTCTTCTCTCTCCCAGTTCCTGCGCTGTCAGAACAGCAAGCGCAAGCAGATTTGCAGACGAGCCGCTGTTCACCAGATGAGCGTATCTAACACCAAGCCATTCCGAAAACCTTTCTTCGAACTCATCCGCAAATCTTCCTGTCGTCAGCCAGAAATCCAGCATGGCATCCGTCAAACTCTGCATCTCTTTTTCATCATACACACGGGACGCATAACTGATACGGTCTCCTGCCTCAAAATCCAATCTGGCCTCTCTTTCTTCCTTAAAGTCATGATAATACTCCGCAACCAGTGACCTGATCTGTTCCCTTGCCTCTACCTCATTGCTCCAATCTGCCATTTCTATATTCCTCCATCTTCTCATGAATTATAGTCCATTTTTCCCTGTAAAAATATTGTACCGGAACCATGTCATCCGGTAATTCGTCAAACCATTTAAGATGTCCCTGAAGTTCCTTTCCATCCAACCGTTCGAGCCTGCTCTCATCTTTGATCCGGCCAAAAAAAAGAATGGAAACAAAGTGACTTCGTTCCCGCATTTTGTCCCTATCATCAATCCCTTCTGATACCATTACCGGTTCCGACACGCAAACAACATCTGTTCCCAGTTCATCCATTGCACACGCATGGACTCTCTGTAACATTGTTTCCCTCAACCGAATGCAGCCTCCCGGCACATGCCAGCCTTTTCCACAATATTCATCATCCCGCCATGCCAGCAAAAACCGATCGTCCTTATTGAACACACGGATATCACTATTTGCAATATGAATCAATGATGTGGCAAACAAAAAAAGTTCTGTTCCCAATCCATTTCCCG
>CADBMH010000417.1 GCA_902795705.1 uncultured Lachnospiraceae bacterium
ACTCACAAGCTTTTTCCAGCCTCCCCCATGTATCAGAACACCATTTGATAGATCAAAGCAGTTCCCTTGTTCCTTTAATCGAAGCAGTTCTTTATAAAAATGCTGCCAGATCATGAATGTAAATCCAAATAAGAAAATTCTTTTTCCGGAATATTTTTCCAAAAATTCCTGAAGCTCCTCCACATTTAGCTTCATATCATCATCAAGCGCATACATTTTTTTCGCACCGAAAATCGAAAATCCTAAGATTCCGGCTCCCCTTGCCGAAAACATTTGACGGTTCTTTACAACGGAAGGACAGTCAATGATGATCATGGGCATCCTGCTTGAACCGGTAAATTCAGAAACCAGTTTTACCATTGTCTTCTGCTGATTTGACGAGGTCGTTTTATCAAGATAAATTTTAGAAACCGCCTGCCCGGTGGTTCCGGAGGATGTCATTGTTTTTACGATTTCTTCATCTCCTACACTCTTTAATGACAACTCTTTAAACAATCTGACAGGCAGAAAAGGCAAATCCTTATATGAAGTGATTTCTTCCTTTTTATACCCCCTGCCCTCAAGCATCCTTCTGTATTCCGGGCACCTTTCGGAATGCAGCCCGGTCAAATCTAATAATCTCTTTGTAAGCATTTTCTCTTTTTCCGACTTATCAAGAGAATAGGGAGAAATCTCTAATATTTCATCAAACGTCATCTCCGTTTTTCCTCCTTTACTGCTCATAATATTCCGCCAGTTTCTTATACAAAATCTTTCCTGCGTCATTTTTAGGAATCTCCTGGAGCACGACTGTTTTAAATGCCGCAGGGTTTAACTTCGTCTTTCCGGCAACAAAGGTACGTACTTCTTCTGCAATCCTCTCATCTGTAACAAATAAATACATATGGTCATCTTTTCCACTGCTTGTAAAATCAATATTTTCAAATTCAGCTTTTACAAGACGATCAATTTCATCAAGATTCACGCGATTACCATATATTTTCAAAAATCTTTTCTTCCTTCCGACAATATAATAATAGCCGTCTTCATCAAACTGTGCCATATCACCGGTTTGTAAAATCCCGCCCCGCTCGTCTCCTTTTATCAGATCCTCTCCGCATTCCGCATAACCCATTGTAACATTTGGTCCCTCATATACCAATTCTCCCGTAATATGCGGTTCTGTCACATCAGCTCCGTTTACATCAATCAGGTGAAAGCGTCCTCCCGGAATCGCTATCCCCATGGATCCACACTTTTCCAACGCCTTATCTGCAGGAAGATATCCCATTCTGGCAGTCGCCTCACACTGTCCATACATGACAATAAATTTCTTCTTTTGTTCCTCTGCATATTCCGCAAACTTTTTATGAAGCTCAGGAGTAATCTTCCCTCCCGCCTGTGTCATATACCTGAGCGTCGGCAGCTTCATACGATAAAATCTCAACCGGTCAAGCATTTCATATGTATAAGGAACTCCACCAAAAGAAGTAGCTTCTCCCTGATGAAAGAACTCCCAAAATCCCTTCTGCATCAACCCCTGTTCTGTCAATAACAGCGTTGCTCCTACCATAAAATGACTATTGATAATAGAAAGACCATAGGTATAGTTCATCGGAAGTGTCGAAATCGGTCTCTCCGATGAATCTAAATCCAGATATTCAACAATTGATTTTGCATTTTCCCTTACGTTAATATAACTTTGGCGAACAAACTTAGGACTTCCGGTAGAGCCGGAGGTCGTGAGCATCAGACATAAATCCTTATGAAGTTCAAACTTCTTCTCATAACCGGTTTTTAAAAGCACATACCCATGAGCCCCAAAAACCTCTTTCATATCCGGAAACTCCACCTTTTTATCCTTTGGCATCCACAAATACTCCGGCTGATATATCTCCAATAAGTGCCTGTTCAGTTCATCATCTAAGGCGGCATTTAATAACACCGGTACAATTTCTGAATTCACACAGGAAGTATATCCAAGAACCGAACCGATTTCATTTCTGCAATACAAAAAAACCAAGCAACGGTGACCTATCGTATCTGCAAACTGTTCTCCTATATCATAAAGTTCATCGTATGCCATACTCTCACCGGAATCACTAAGCATCGCAGCTGCCTTCCCGTATTCTTTAAAATTCCACATCATAGTACGCATAGAATCTCCTTTCCCTACATTCATATAGCTTCTATAAAACCTCCCGAATCAGTCCGGTACATTTCTCTACATTTTCTCTTTCTAGGTCCGCATATAACGGCAGTACCAAAATCCTGCCTGATATATCTCTGGCAACCGGCAAAGCTACATTCCGATAACGATTTCGAAAGCAGGCGGCATCTGCAGTAATCGGATAAAAATATTTGCGTGAATGAAAACCATTCTGTATTAAATGATCATAAACCCGATTTCTCATCTCTTCACTTTCAAATACAACCGGCATATATGCATAATTCCGCACAAGCTCCGGCATCTCATCCGGCATACTGATTCCTGATACATCCTTCAGGCAATCCTTATAGTATTGGTATATTTCCCCTCTTTTCCGGATTTCTTCTTCTACATATTTTAAATTGCATAGTCCCATTGCCGCATGAAATTCACTCATTTTCGCATTTGCTCCTACGGAAGCAACAGTTTCTTCATCACGAATACCGAAGTTTTTCAAATCCTTTAACTTTTGATACTCTGCGCTGCTATGACAGCAGATTGCTCCACCCTCTACTGTATTATAAACCTTTGTCGCATGAAAGCTGAACACAGACATATCTCCAAACCGTCCTACTGCCTCCCCCTTATAGGTTTCTCCAAAAGCATGACATGCATCATAAATAATTTTCAGATCATACTTTTCACCAATCTGCTTAATCTTTTCCACCTCACAAATATTACCATACACATGCACCGGCAGAATCGCTACGGTCTTATCCGTGATCAAATCCTCAATCTTATTCTCATCGATGGTAAAATCATCCGGCTTGATGTCACAAAAAATAGGATGAAGTCCATTCCGGATGATTGCATGCGTAGTAGAGATGAATGTAAACGGTGTTGTGATGACCTCACTGCCCTCTGGAAAATTCATCGACTGAATCGCCATTTCCAGTGCAGAATGCCCGTTTGTCGTCAGAGACAATACATCCACATCCAAATATTCCCGCAGCTCTTTTTCCAGTCTCCCATGATATTCCCCCATATTCGTCAGCCAGTGAGACTCCCACAGAGGACGAATCATCTCAACATACTCCTCCAGCGGAGGCATAGAACTTCTTGTAACATTAATTGACATTTTTATCACCTCATATATTAAAACTGTGCAAAATGTATTTTCTATTATTCTTCTTCCAGTTTCTTCACAATTTTCTCAGCTGTAAGTCCGGCCTTCTCCAACATATCTTTATACGCCTCCCCATGCATATAACAATCCGGCAAACCAAAGCATTCAAGTGCAGGCTTCCCCTCTAATCCTGCCACCACTTCAGCAACAGCACTGCCAAGTCCACCATAAATACTATGTTCCTCAA
>CADBMH010000418.1 GCA_902795705.1 uncultured Lachnospiraceae bacterium
ACACAATATCTTCCCATCTGTTTTCAAGAGCATTTATTTTCTGCGCTATGATACAAACTTCCTGTCCGGCCCCCTGTGAGCCGTATATTCCAAGTGTCATCTTTATCCCTCCAGTATGTTCCAGCCATCATTTTTTTCCGATTGTGACCGGTCTGTCTTCCTTTAAAATTTTTCGATAAAACAGCTTCTTTATAATACTTAGGATGACAATTCGAATGTATTTCACTTTCTGTTTCCGCATCTTGATCATCCGGAAGAGGACCTGAAGATTCTTTGACGACGGATGGTCCAAAGCATAAATGGAAGCTCCAATCAGTTTATCCTTTAAGACAGGGTACATACTGAATTTTTTTCCTGTATATTGCTTCCCTAAATCTTCCAGCCTGCAGATATATCTATATTCTTCATCCCGGATATTCCTCTGTCTCGTCGTTGCCTGATAGTTTGAAGCATCCATGCTTTCTACAAAGCGATAGCAGGACATTACATCATCCATGCGATAGGTTGTTCCTCTCATTGCAATAAGAAAGCTCGTTGTGCGATCCCCGATGATTCGGTGGGAGCGATATGCAGCAAATGCTTTTCTTTTATATTCATCATCCTTCATGAAATTACGAAATAGAATGCCGGATGCATGCCCGGCATAGCATCCGTCCTGAAAATCCCTAATCGTGTAAATTCTGTCCCTGTAATTCCAGAATGTGTTTTTACTATAATCATTCCTTGGGGCGATCGGAATTTCATCTTCATCCACCACTGATATACGATGTGAAACTGCTTCATATTCAGGATGGGATTCCAAAAAACCGGTCTGCTTCTGAAGCTTCTCTTCGGAATTCCAGTAATCATCCCCTTCCAGAGTGGCGATGTAATCTCCCCTTGCGGCTTCCAGCAGTTTGAGGTACATAGCCGTTCCACCTACATTATGTTTCGATCTTATGACACGAATTTTTTGTGGATACTTGTAGAAATATTTTATAATAATCTTTTCTGTATTATCTGAAGAACAGTCATTTCCAATGATAATTTCAAAAGGATATTCCGTTTTCTGATTCAAAATACTGTCTAACGCATGACAGATATATCTTTCATGATTATAGGCCAGCAGGAGAACCGATATGACCGGCCTCTGTTCTTTCTCTTCCATGTCGGGCTGCCTCCTTCTGTCCTGCTTTTAGGACAGGATTTCATTGAACGGAATGATCTCCCCTTGAAATTTCCGGAACCTCAGATCCCTTGTTACATTGGTCAGGTAAGCAAAGTTCGATACAAGAATCGTGTCTGCCATCTCCGGACGGAAGGTGTCGAATTTCGTGACAGACAGTCCACAAAAGGACTCTTCCTTTGCATCTCTGTCAATAAACCCAACAGGCTCTGCTAAGGTTCCTTTGAGCAGCCGGTACATCATGGCTGCCATGTCATTCGTACCATAGATGGCGATTTTTCCTTTGCCTGTAAGGGAACTTTCCAGCGTCTTTGCAGGTTCGTCTTTCTTCAGGATATCCGCAAAGACATCAAAATAGCGCTTGTAGTCATAGGCAGGGTGTTCCTTTGGTTTATGGATCTCATGGGAGCCCCAGAAGTAGACTTTCGGATCTTTCAGAATCGGATCCTTTAAGACTTCCATGTAATCATCAAAATAAGGGTGTTTCGGGTTCAGGATGTCCTTGAACCAGTATTCTTCCGGTGTAAGGGCGAACCAGTAAAAGATCGGCTTGACGATGACGGTATCGCATTCAAAATCTTCGATGCACCGTCTGGCAAAAGCCGGAAGTTCTTTATAATTGGTGTCCTGTACGACAATGGAAACATCAAATTGTTTGATCTTATCCTGTTTTCTCATCTCTTTTAGCAGATAAAGATTTTCCGTTACCCGGTCAAGGTTATCATGTCCGCCACTCAGGTATTTGAAGGTCTGCCTTTCAAAGCTGTTCGGTGTGACCGTGATCTGTACTTCTTTTTCAAAGAGATGGGAGATATGATCCAGATGTTCTTTATCACAGAAAGCCCCGTTCGTCTCCAGGGACAGGGTGAAATCCTCCCTCTCCGGCTGTATCCGCTCCAGCATGTCCATGATATAGGGAGATGCAAAGCAGTCACCGTTCCCGTCCGTACTCAGGAAACGCGCCTTATTCAGGTAAGGGATAAGACGGTCAATCATGACTCCCAGATTCTTCCTGTATTCTTCAGAAGGCACAAAGATCTCGTGTCTGCAGGAAGGACAGGAGTGGTTACAGATGTAGTCGATGGCGATATTATATTCTGTCGGGAGAGCCGGTGCAGAACTTCTTTTTTCAAATTCTGCCTCCGGAATATCCTCTAATTCGTCATTGTTGCAAAAAGGGCAGACGACTTTATTACAACAGGAAAAGCTGCCGTCCCGGAAAGAATCCCTGAGTCTCTCGGCAGCATCACTGTGCCAGATTTTTTCCATGGAAGCTTCTTCAAGGATGTTCCCTATGCACTGGTAGGTCCAGCCACAGGCTCTGACATCACCGTTAGGAAAAATGTATGCCTGGGTATAAGGTCTTTCACAATACTTCATTCTTCCTTTTCCTCCCATCACCGCTCTGTACTCTCATTTAATAAACATATGTTCACTATCAAAAAGTGTACTTTTTGATAGCTGCTATTGAAAAATTTTATAATAGTTCTGAACTCAAAGTTTAAAATGTGGTATGATTGTAAATGACTATGGTTATTTTTTGAAAGAACAAGGTGGGAGGTTTTTGTGTTGTGAAATTAAAAAAGTGAATTGTCAGTGAAGAAAATTCTTGAAAATGACATAAAAAAATGTAATATAACAATAGAAACTTAAAAGATTTTTATACAGAGAGGAGAAGACAGTTATGGGTGAAGTATACGGTTATGTAAGGGTTAGCAGTAGAGAACAAAATGAAGAAAGGCAGATGGAGGCAATGAGGAGGGTGGGGGTAGCATATGAAAATATTTTTGTGGATAAACAATCTGGAAAAGATTTTAACAGACCTCAGTACTTGTCGCTGAGGAATAAATTAGAGAAAGGTGATTTGCTTTACATACTTAGTATAGACCGTCTTGGAAGGGATTATGAAGAAATACAAAACCAGTGGAGGATTTTAACAAAAGAAATTGCAATAGATATTTGTGTAATAGATATGCCGCTGCTTGATACAAGGGCGGGAAAGGATCTTATGGGACATTTTATTGCGGATTTAGTCTTACAAATATTATCTTTTGTTGCGGAGAACGAGCGGAAGAATATTCGGAAAAGGCAACAGCAGGGGATTGAAGTTGCAAAGGAAAAAGGAGTTCAATTTGGCAGACCGAAGATTCCTGATCCGGACAATTTTAGTGTAATAGTGAAAAAGTGGGAAAAAGGAGGATTAAAATTTGAAGATGCAATTCAAGAATGCAGTATGAGTCAAGCGACCTTTTACCGGAGGTTAAAGGATTATCGAAGTAAAAAAAGGTAGGGATTTTCTCGAATCATTTGTTGAAAAAAGTTATGTCGAATGATTCGAGAAAATAAATTTTATATTAAAAACTTATGAAGTACCATCTAAAAAATATAAGCTATCACAGGAAAACTATTAATCATTTTATATCTTCTTTCAAAATTCTCTCATCCTTTTCAATATCGTGTAAAGCAACTTTCTCTATAAAATAACTGTATTCGCTGGGAGAAATACCGGGTTTCCCGGTGCGTTTTGCATCCAGCATGTCTATAGTGAGATGTTCTCCGGCTTTTATGTCCTGTGAGGCAATAATACTTCTTCGCATTTTATCTTTTTGTTCATTTTCAGCAGTTGTCAGTATTCTTTCTTTAGTTCCCATGGCAGAATAAACTTTCAAACAACTATCTATTAATAATTTCATTTCTTTTGGTTCGGTTGCCATTTGGTTGTCCATACCAATTTTACTATTATTTAAAGTAAAATGTTTTTCAATCATACAAGCTCCAAGTGCAATGGATCCACAGGCGGCTTCTGAGCCAATGGTATGGTCAGAATATCCGATGGGATATTCGGGAAAAGCTTCCCGGAGCATAAGTATATTGTTCAAATTGACATGCATGGTATCAACAGGATAAACGGATACACAGTGTAAAATACATATACTGGTATTGCCTGTTTCTTCTATAGTGCTTACGGCCTTTTTTATTTCATCTAAGGTACCCATTCCCGTTGAAAGTATAATGGGAAGCTGCTTTTTTCCAATGTATGAAAGGAGTGGAAGATTATCTAAATCCATAGATGCTATTTTAATGTAATCGGCATCACATTCCTCAACCAAAAAATCTACTTCCGGTTTAGAGTAAGGGGTGGAAGAAAAAAATAGTCCCTTTTTCTTTACATATTGCGCTAATTCTTTTAGTTGTTCTGGAGTTAGCGCAAATTTTGACACTATTTTCTTTGCAATAGGATTTTCTTTATAATAGCTTTTTGAATATAAAGTGTCTGCAGACCATGATTGGAATTTTACTGCATCGCATCCTGCATTTACTGCTTCGTCGATCATTTGTAAGGCAAGTTCGGTTTTGCCATTGTGGCTGGAGTTCATTTCAGCCACAAAGAAAGGTTTTTTATAATCTCCTATTTGTACTTGGTTTTTTAGTTCAATAAGTGCCATAATTATCCCCTTCCTTCATCTTCTATAATGAATACACTTTTGATTATATTAGCTGTACTATTGATTGTTTTATAGTGTACAATGCTTCTGATTTTTTGTCAAATTATCTGGTGTTTTAACAGATGAAAATTATAAAGCACATAAAATGTCCGTAAAAGGATTATTATGTGTTGATTTTCTTAGGAGGAAAACTTGCTTTTCCATGATTATAAGCGTATAATAGCTAAGAGGTTATGTGTATTCAAAAGCGGAATTTCTATAGTGTATTTAGTTAGAACGACATTTTTTAATGAATCTGCTTTTTTAGCCGATAACTAAATAGAGGAAAATGAACTGACAGGGGTGACCGAAAGGCGGATTACTATTATAAAGATATAAAGAAAGAAGAGGTAGCAAAATGAGCAATAAGGAAAAATATGTAGCAGCTTTTGTAAACGGGCTGGAAATCGAGCAGGATCAGGTAACGCCGGATTTGAAATATCAGGATATTGAAAATCGGGATTCGGTGGGGCATATGGAATTGATTGCCGAGTTGGAGGATGCTTTTGATATTGTTTTTGAATCTACGGATATCATTAATTTCGGTTCTTATAAGCAGGGAATTGAAATTTTAAAAAATTATGATATTGAGATAGAAGAGTAGTAATTCACTTTTTCACAGTTTAGCATGTAAGAGGGTTGAAATGATGGATAGAATTGATGCGAGATGCCGAAAAATACAGGAAGAAGATTTGGAACGAATCATGAATTGGCGGATGCAGCCGGACATTACGAAATATATGAATACAGATCCAAAGCTGACGATGGATGCTCAAAAGAAATGGTATCAAAAGCTTTTATCTGAGGAAACAAAGAAAGAGCCGGGTGGTTATTATTGGGTGTTAGAGGTGGACGGGATTCCTTCCGGTATAGCATCCCTGACAGATGCAGACTGGACTTCCAGGCGTATTTCTACAGGTGTTTATATTGCTGAGAAGACAAAGAGGTCTTTACGCCTGTGTATAGATTTACAATGGAATCTTTATCGCTATGCGTTTGAGATTTTAGGGATGCATAAGGTCTGTGAAGAGATTTTTGTTGAAAACAGAGGGGTGAGTCGTTTATTGGATTTGTGTGGAAGC
>CADBMH010000419.1 GCA_902795705.1 uncultured Lachnospiraceae bacterium
AAAGAATTACATTTCGCCATGCAGGGCTTTCGCCGATAGATGATCAAAAAGCGGGTGAAATGAACAGACAGCTGGAACAATTTTATTATACTCTTCAGCGGTATCACGCAGATGTGGATCATCAGCCGAAGGATTGGCTGGAAGCATTCTTCATGCTGGAAACATGGCTTGAAAAAGTGGATGATGGCTCTCGCCAAGTGGTTTTTTTAGATGAACTTCCATGGCTGGATACTCCAAGATCGCATTTTAAATCAGCGCTTGAAAGTTTTTGGAATAATTGGGGATGTCACAGAAACAATCTGATGTTTATTGTTTGTGGCAGCGCCAGTTCGTGGATTCTGAATAATTTGATCAATAATCACGGAGGCTTGTATAACCGTCTGACCTGCCAGATGAAACTTGCCCCATTCAGCCTTCGTGAATGTGAGCAGTTTTTTGAAGAAAATCAGATTCATTTATCCAGATATGATATAGTGCAAAGTTATATGATCCTTGGCGGGATACCTTATTATCTGGATTATTATGAGCCGGAGCTAAGCATGCCACAGGATATTGACAAATTATTCTTTGAAAATAACGCTGTTCTTAAGGATGAGTATGATCGATTATTTTCATCTGTCTTTAGTAATCCGGATACCATGAAGAGAATTATCGCGTTTTTGGCATCCAGACGAGAAGGATATAACAGGTCAGATATAGCGGAAAAACTTGAGTTCCGTTCAGGGGGGACTCTGACAAAATGCTTAAACAGTCTTATAGAAAGCGATTTTATTACCAAGTATGTCCCTTTTGGGGAAAGCAAAGCATATTATAAGCTGACAGATCCATTCTGCCTGTTTTTTCTGCATTTTATGGGGAAACCCCATAGAACTGATTATCATTATTGGACAAACAATCATAACTCATCTTCGGCAAATTCCTGGCGTGGACTGGCTTTTGAAAATGTTTGTTTCAGGCATGTTGACCAGATAAAGAAAGCACTTGATATCTATGGAGTTCATACGACTTATTCTGCATGGTTTGGTTATGATGAGGAGTTTGGTGGGACACAGATAGATCTGATATTAGACCGTGATGATCATGTTTTGAATATGTGTGAGATTAAATATCTTAGTGGGGATTTTTCTGTGAATGCAGCTTACCAGCGCAAGCTGGCTAATCGGCAGGCAATCATTCAAAAGATAATTTCCCCTAAACAAGTGATACATCATACATTGATTACTACATATGGTCTTACTCAAAATAAGTACAGCGGGGTATTTTCTAAAGTTATAACATTAGAGGATTTGTTCCTGATATAAGAATAATGAAATGAAGAATAGTTGAAAAAGACAGACAAGGAACTGTCTTTTTTGTTTGTAGTCTGTGGGGGTACAAACAATTTAAAATCATATAAAATTTCATTAAAAAAATTAGAAAATGCAAGATTTTTTTCTTTAGAATCGTATAAAGAATGAAGGAGGTTTTTAGAAGGAACCCGGACTTTGGAGAAATTTTATTTCCGGGATTAAAAGTTTAGCAGGAAAGATGGGAGGAACTATGTATAAACGAGAAGAAATAGAGGAAATGATCCATAAATTCGGGGATATGGTATATCGTTTTGCCTATATTCAAGTGAAAAATCCTGATATGGCAGATGATGTATACCAAAATGTCTGGCTTCGCCTGCTTAGGGTAAGGAAAAAAATGGAACCGGAGGAGCATCTCAAAGCATGGCTTTTGCGGACGACAAGAAGCTGCTGCAAGGATGTCTGGAAATCTTTCTGGTATCAAAAAATCAGCCTGCAGGATGCAGATGTTCTTTTGGAGGAAAAGTCAGATGGAGAGGTGTTAAAGGAGGACGGATATGTGACGGAATGTGTCAGAAGGCTTCCTGAAAAGTATCGGGGAATTATTCATTTGTACTATTATGAAGGCTATCGTCAGAAGGAAATTTCGGAGCTTTTGGGAATAAAGGAAAATACGGTTGCCAGCAGATTAGCAAGAGGCAGAGAAAAGCTTAAAAAAATATTAGAAAGTGATGAGGTGAAAAATTATGAATATTAGAGAAGAGTATCAGTTGGAAATGAAAAAAGTGAAACCGGCAAAGGCATTAAATGATAAAATTCTAAATCAGGTAGCTTCCGGACAGACAAAAATGAAGAAAAGAATTCCTGTTTTTCCGGTGGGTATTGCAGCAGCTGCAGTGATTCTAATCGTTTTGTTTGGAAGTAATTTTCAGGATATCAAGGCATTTGCTTCTTCCTTTTTCGGAAATTTTGTGTTGAATGCCGGAAATAAACATATGGAATTAGGAAATCTGGAACCGGTTCAGATGGATCTGGATAAATTTATTTCACAGGAAGGCACACATTTGATCGATGGTTCCACAGATGCTTATGTTCATAATTATTCCAGTATGGAAGAATGTAAAAAGCAAACAGGATTGCAGCTTTGGGATTCAGATCAAATCTCGGTTTCCTGGATAGATATCGGACTGGATATATATGGTCAGGGGCAGATTTCTTGTGAATTTAAGTATCAGGGAAAGAGATATTTGATCAATGGAATGTTTATGACAAAGGAAAGAGAGCAGTGGGGATATGGTACGGAGCTTGCGTTTTACCGGACTTATTCATATGGAAACGGGAAAAAGGCTTATTTTGTGAAAAACAAGGATCTTGACGGAGAAAAATATTCGGATATGCAGGATGTTTACTTTACGGCAAATCATGTGATGTATCAGCTGTTTACGAAAAATTCTAAAACAGGGACAAAAAAAGCGGAGGAGCTGATTGATATTATTGCTGCAGATGATTTTGATAATAAACGCTGTTCAGATTGAGGGTTTTGTGGTATACTATTGTTGAAGGAGTATGAACGGAAAGGAGTGTGATCTGTATGACATCGACAATCACATTTTGTATGGATAATCCGATCAGGACTACTTTGGATGATTGGATGGATCATATTGGTAGGGCGTCTGTCGGAAGGGAGATTGGTGATCATTATGAGATACTTGCATACTCTGACAACCGGTCAGACTTTCCAGAACTAAGCAGGATGGCAAGAAAGAACAAGTACAAGTACATCAAAAGCTTTATTAGCGAAGGGGTGACCAGCATTGAGTAATTTGAATGTAGTCGCTAAGCGAGA
>CADBMH010000420.1 GCA_902795705.1 uncultured Lachnospiraceae bacterium
GCGTGTAAACTGTAACAGCACTAAGCCATTGAAAATCGCGCAAAGCGCGATGGGCTTAGTGCTTTATCGGCTGAATTTACATCTTGGTACGGTAGTGAACAGCAGAGTGTTCACTACCGTGTGAAGTGTAACAAGTGAATTCTTTTATAGGGAAAACCATCTGAACAGGGATTGTGAAATTCATGCAGGATGGGTATAATATAGCTGATAAACCGTGTAATGGTGCAGGAACGTTCGAATAAACAGGGGAAGTTTACGAAGATACCGATTGACAAAAAAGAAAAAACGAGTAAAATAAAGTATGACTTTATTTTGCTCGTTTTTCTTAGGAGGAGCTATGTATATCAGACGACATTTAGAAAATCAGATCATGGAAGCTTCAAAGACTTATCCGGTCGTTATTGTCTGCGGTCAGAGACAGGTCGGAAAATCCACAATGCTCTATCATTTAAAAGAGGAAACACGCCATTATGTGACTTTAGATGATATTACAGCAAGAAGACTTGCAGAGGAAGATCCGAGCTTTTTCTGGAAACATATGAACCGCCGCTTTTGATCGATGAATTTCAACGGGTGCCTTCTCTGCTGCTTTCTATTAAAAAGGTGGTTGACGGGAAAGCATTATCGGGTGAAAATACTTGCGGCTTATATCATCTGACCGGTTCTGGAAAATTCCAGATGATGAAAGGGATTTCAGAATCACTCGCCGGCAGGTCTGTCTGCCGCTGAAATCGAGGGAAGAGAAGCTAAGTTTTTTTCACCGGAAATTTCCGAACTGAAAAAAAGCAGTTACAAAAAGAAAACCGTCACCGAACTGTATGAGCAGATTTTCCGGGGCGGCATGCCGAAGATCATTGCGGATCATGTGGAGCGTGACAGATATTATATGGATTATGTCAATACCTATCTGGAACGTGATATCAGGGAATTGTCCCTTGTCGGGAAATTAAATCAGTTTCGGGATTTTCTGGTCTTTATGGCTGCCAGAACCTCACAGGAACTCAGGTACAATGAAATAGCAGGAGCTATTGGTATTTCTGCCCCTACCGCCAGAGAATGGATCAGTATATTAGAACAATCCGGCATCATCTATATTTTGCGGCCGTATTATTCTAATATAACGAAGCGCCTGGTAAAAACTCCAAAAGTATATTTTATGGATACAGGACTGGCCGCATATCTGTGCAGATGGCCGAATGCGGAAACACTGGAAAACGGCGCAATGGATGGAGCATTTCTGGAAACCTATGTTGTATCTGAACTGGTGAAGAATTATTATAATGCCGGGAAGCCTATCGACCTTTATTATTACCGGGATATTGATAAAAAGGAGATTAATCTGCTAGTTGCAAAAGCAGACTGTCTCTATCCGATTGAAATCAAAAAGAGCAAAACACCAGAGCATGCAGATAAGAATTTTCATGTATTAAAAAAATTCGGATTAGAGATAAAACCCGGATTGATTCTCTGTCTATGTGATGAGATCATCCCGTATAACAGGGACAGCTATTATTGTCCGGTTCATGTGATATAAAATCTGCAGAAATATTTCCTCGTTTTACAAAAACGGCAATGGTGCAGGCTCTGTCAAATTCGCTGAAACGGTGAAGGTTTTCCGTGAAGAATATCCCTATAGTAAATTTACACTATCTAATAGAATTATTTCGTTGATATTATACGATTTTAAGCGTATAATAATATCAAATATTTGTGTAAAAGCAATATTGCAGGTATTAGATATAAAAATTATAAGACAACCCATGCACCTAAAGCCATAATATTTCAAATAATAACAATCTAAATCAAAGCTTTGCAGTCAGATATACGAATTAATTCGAGGGGGGATGTTATATGAGTACAAGAGAGACGGCTCATAAGATATTAGATAGTATGAATGAGGAACAACTCATAGGGTTTATTTCACTATTTAAGATTTACAATGTTTCTACTCCGGAGGACGATACGGTAGAAAGAGAAAAAGCATACAATAATTTGCGAAAAAAGATAAGACCCATACCTAATCTTGATTATGATAAGGAATTGGCTGAATATAGAGAGGAGAAATACGGGCTATGAATGTTTTAATTGATACAAACATTATGCTTGATTTTCTGACGGAGCGGAGACCATTTTTTGAAGGTGCCGACAAGATAATGCAGCTGTGCAAGAAAAAGGAAATACATGGGTTTATTGCAGCACATTCTGTTATGAACGCATTTTTCATCCTTCGTAAAGAATATTCCTTAGAAGATCGAAGAGATATGCTGCAAAATTATATAAAGCTCGTGTCTGTTGTAGGTATTGATGGCAATAGTATAGAAAAAGCACTACAGCGGGAGGATTTTTCAGATGTAGAGGATTGCCTGCAGGATGAATGTGCATTGCTCTGTAAAGCGGACTGCATTATAACAAGAAATGTCGATGATTTTAAGCATTCCATGATACCTGCCATAGAACCGGACAATTTTTTGAGTAGAATTTCTAAATAGGAGCATATTTCAGAAATTTCTTCAAGTGCGTTCCATACTCAGATCAGGAGAGCGGCTTCAGAAATTTTTACAGGCAAAGGAGCCAGGACAACCCCGGCTCCTTTATTGATTAAGATTTTACAGTCAGACGTTTATAGGATTTATTCATATACCTTCGGATCATACTCATCCGGTGTCAGGAGCTCCTCTGTTGTGAGATCCATCTTCATCAGTGCTTCCTTTCCCGGATCGAAGCCCTGGTACTCGACATGGAGCTTTTTCCAGTCCTTTGGCACCGTCCATGCCACAAAGCCCGCATTTCGTCTGCCCTCCTCCAAATTCTGGAATGCGGTCGGGTAATTCTCCGGTCCGTTCCAGAGTACTGTGTTTTCAATCTCTTTGCCGTCCACCTTTGCAGTGAGCTGGTACGGGTTAAAGTAGAACTTTTCCTTTCCGTCATTCCACAGCTTCAGGAATAATACTAAATAGACCTTTCCCTTTGGAGCCTTGTCCGTGTAACGGTCACTTTTCAGCTTTTTGTATGTCTGTAAACCGAGTACCTCAACCGTCTGCTCTGTTCCCAGATATTTCTGTTTCGAAAGGCGGGCGAGCTTTTTCTCCTCCTCTGTGAGCTCCACAGGTTCCCCGATCTCCTCCACGGAGTTTTCTACCTGCGATGATGCTTCAAAAGAAGGACTGACTGCTTTCTGTCCAGAGTCCTTCCCACAGGCAGTGAAATCAAGCACAGCAATACACAGCATAAGAAGGATAACAGGACGAAAAGCCGTAGGAAGGAGCATTCTGCCAGAAGCATGTCCTGCCTCTGCCTGCCCTTTCCGGACAAAAAGCCTTTTTTTAAAAATATCTGCTTTACCTTTTCTATTCTTATTCATTTGTTGCATTATCGTTACCTCTCTTTCCTCTGAAAATAATCTATCTTAAGCCTGCACAAATATACATCTATATATTATGATGGTTTGCATATGCATGCCATCACAGGCGATGTTTTCAAATCTTCACTTATCGTCTTCTCTTTTCGGTATCTTTTAATTATCGACATTTCATTTCAATTGTTCTTTATGAATAGTACTGCCTATCCTAACCTATCCCGGTAAGAAAATACTCTCATAAAATCTCTTCGTTTTTCAGAAAAAAATCCCCCTCCCCCGGAGGGGAGGGAGACAAAACACTCATTGGATAATGAAATCTCCATCAAAGGATTTTTTGATCCGCCAGTCCAATCATGCAGTATCGAGGATTAACGGTCATATCCAAGTAAAGTTCTCAGTCCTTCATCAGCTGCACTAGAAGCACTTGTAATCTTCGCGTTATTATCAGCACCTACTGTTACAGTTGCAGAAACCTTGATGTCTTCAGCACCATCTACATAACCGGTCAGGGTGAAGGTATCACCAATCTCAGCA
>CADBMH010000421.1 GCA_902795705.1 uncultured Lachnospiraceae bacterium
AAATCGAAAAGAATAATCACTGAGAACGGCGGAAAGAATTAAATGCGACTGTTTAGTCAGATCAAAACGAACGGAAAGCAGATCAATTGGGCGAGGGATATTTTGGGCGGCATCGTGGTGGCGCTGGTGTCCATCCCCATCTCCATGGGATATGCCCAGATCGCGGGACTGCCCGCAGTCTATGGGCTCTATGGATCGCTATTGCCCATTTTGTTCTTTGGATTTCTCACCACCTCCAGGCAGTTTGTGGTGGGTGTTGATGCCATGCCCGCCGTTATGGTGGGAAGTCTTCTTGTCCGGATGGGATATGAGGCAGAGTCGAAGGAGGCCATGAGTCTTGTGCCGATCATGGCTCTCTTTACGGCACTTTGGTTTGTAGTGCTTTATTTTATGAAGGCCGGGCGGATTGTGAAGTATATTTCCACGCCTGTGATGGGTGGTTTTATTTCCGGCGTAGGCTTGACGATCATATTGATGCAGGTGCCAAAGCTTTTCGGCGGCAATCCCGGGACAGGAGAAGTGATCGCGCTGTTTCAAAACATTTGGGAGCAAGGGAGGGAGTTTCATTTCCTCTCGTTTCTTCTTGGTTTCGGAACGGTGGCGATCATTTTGTTATGTAAAAAATGGATTCCGAAGGTTCCCATGACGGTGGTGATGATGGTGGTGGGAGCCCTGCTGCAAGGATTTTTACATTTGGACAGGTATGGGGTGAAGGTGATGGCGGAGGCAGCTCCCGGACTTCCAAAGGTGATGCTGCCCGGTTTTGGAAGGACACCGGAGGGGTTGATCCGATTTGCAATTACGGGGATGGGCCTAACGGAGAAGGATTTTTCCTTCTTTGGACTGGTTGACTTTCAGGTTTTGTCCGGTAGCCTGCCGGATGCCTTGATGCAGTCCCTTGGAATCGCCGCCGTGGTTATGGCGCAGACACTTCTTGCCTCCGGAAATTATGCCAAAAAGTATCAGGACGAGCTGGATCATAATGCGGAGCTATTGGCATACGGCGCCATGAATCTTGCCGGCGCAATGGTGGGTGGGTGCCCCATTAACGGAAGCGTTTCCAGAAGCGGAATTGCGGATTTCCAGGGCGTGAGATCACAGGTAATGTCCTTAGCCGCATCTTTTACCATGCTTTTGGTGCTTTTGTTTGGCACGCCGCTTTTGAAATATCTGCCTGTCCCGGTGCTTACTGGAATTGTGATTACGGCGCTCATTGGTATTTTGGAAATTCCTTTGTGGAAAAGGCTCTGGAGGATCAGCAGGAATGAATGGCTGATCTTTATGACAGCGTTTTTGGGAGTGCTGTTTTTTGGCACCCTTTATGGCGTGATCATAGGAGTGCTCCTCTCCTTTGGAGAAGTGGCCATGCGGGCGGCGGTTCCGCCAACGGCCTTTGAGGGAAGGATTCCGGGACATGGCAATTTTTACTCTCTGAAGCGAAATTCCGAGGCAAGGCCCATAAAGAATACTATTATATATCGCTTTGGAGGGAATCTGTTTTTTGCCAATGTGGATCTGTTCTGCAGGGAGATCGAAGAGGCATTGAAGGAGGATACCCATCAGGTAGTGGTGGATGCCAGGGGAATTGGCAGCATTGATATTACGGCCACGGAGAGATTGGTTCAGTTTCATGGAAGTCTTCGGGAGAAGGGAATCTTATTTTATTTAACGGAGCATGACGGTTCCCTAAATGACCAGTTGCGTATGCTGGGAGGAGAGGGTCTTATTGAAGAGGGCGCCGTTCGTCGAACCATCACATTGGCCCTTCGGGATGCGGGGGTGGAGAAACCCTATGAGCTGGAGGAAACGATGAAAAGTTGGGTGGCGGAATCTCGAAAGCTGGAGGAAATGCCCGCACAAAAAGAAGCAAATCGCAGAAGAAATGCGATAGAGGCGGACGAAAGACTATCCGAATTTGAGTGGGTGTTTGGTAATGATGCAGAAGAAAAGATGGAGGAGCTTGCCGGAATCATGGCAGAGCGCATTGCCGCTGCCGGCAGCAGGGAGGAAGAGGTGGAAGCAGATCTTCTGGATGAAGATGGCGTTCGCACCTCCTGGGGCTTGCTTGGGCGGTTTGATGAAGACGCTTTTTGGGATTTCATGGAGCTTCGTTTGGAGGAGCTTGCCGATGAGGGAAGGATCACGCAGGAGCTGGCAGGCAGAGTGGAGCGGCATATTGAGAAGCGCCGTGTCTTTGGGCGCCAGAAGCTGGAGGAGATGAATCCCCATGCGGCAAGGCTTCTGGCCAAACATGGCGAGGTGATTCAGAATTATGTGAGGAGAAAGCACCCGGAGGAATA
>CADBMH010000422.1 GCA_902795705.1 uncultured Lachnospiraceae bacterium
AATCGATTCTTTAGACCTGCCATTCATTAATTCGCTCATAATTCGCTCATTTTCATTGAGCGAATTATTTCGGTTATCCTGATTTAATAATTCAAGATACTTTGGACACGCCCTACAGAGCACCATGACTCCAATCTCTGAAATATCATATTCTGGAAGCGGTTCATCATACTCCCTACATGCATCCCGGATCTTATCAAATCCGCGTCCCCACGCCTCAATAAAACCACCCTTAAAGAATACATCCGCAAGTTTCGGATTAAATGGCTTTGACGAGTGTTTTTTAAACAGTCTCTCTGTACTGCTTAAATCCGGCGGCATAATTCCATCATTATAAATATATACCTTGTCTTCATAAACACTGATTTGTATCGGATTGCAGCCTGCATAGTCTTTGTGGACAACCGCATTTAGTAAAATTTCACGAAATGCGTCTACATGAACCATATACCTCTCCACTCTATGAATTCCATCATAGTAAATCAATGCTTTCATATATTTCGTGTAAACAAGATCAATCGTTTTGTCTACCTGTTCAATCAATGGTCCATGAACTTCGTCCTGATATAATAAATCCGAATCCGATTTGCCAAAAAATCCTATCTTAATATAAGCACCTGTGATCCAATTCTCAGGATCCTTGTGAAATGCCATCATGGCTGCACGTATCAAATTTCCATCATCTCTCAGATGCAGATTCTCTATCAGAATTTCATTGCTGACATCAACATCTTCTTTTGATAATCTGCCTTTTCTGACAGATTTCTCCTTAAAGTAATCAACGGCTTCTTGTCTCAAATCATCTACTGACAATTTCGGTACAGGTAATCCATCCCATGTTCTACCCTGCGATTTTAACAATGCACGATTTAGTTCTATTCCGGTAATTTCCCTCATCGTGCTGCCGGAACGATAATAATATTTTCCACGAAAACTAATCAGCGTAGGATATTTATCAACCACAATCTCTATATAGTCCTTGCCATCCTCTTCCATATGGTTTACATCAGCAATAATTCCCATGGTGTCTGTAATTTTATTTGGTATCATGGTAAGAAGGGTTTCAACATTCTCCAAGCCGCAAACAACTCCATCATCATCCTTCCCGACATAGAGTTTCCCACCATAAGCATTGCAATAACCACATATCCATTTCAGATATTCGTCTCTCCAGCTTTCTTTCCATTCTATCATCTGATCTTCTTTATCAACCATGTCAGTCACCTCCTGTGCTACATGAAAACCTATTACCTCAAATCGCTAACTGAAGTTAGCGATTTAAAGTTTCTGGAATTCTCTGAAATATATTTATCTACAACACATTTGTCCATTATAATCTCGCTGATCTCCTATAAATCAATAGTTGAATTCTCCAAAGCAACAATAGATTATACATTCTTCACTAAAATTCCTTTGAAATTATCTTTTAACTTTTCATATAATTCATAAGTCGCAATGTTTTTTGTTGCAGATAGTCCTTCATATATTTTTTTCATAAAATCAACACTATAATTATCCCTAAGCCCTCTTGTAAAAGGTGCGTCACTTTCTATTAAAATCCTATTAATCGGCATTTTTTTGATCAAGTCAACACCTTTTTTACTGCTAATCATATTTTGATTTATCGAAAAAAATTTACCTTCTTCTATCGCCCTCTCCAACTCCATAATAGAACCACTAAACCAATGCAATATAACAGTTCCCGGAAAATCCTTAGTATAATCAAGTACTTCCTTTTCAGCCTTCCTTGAGTGAACCGTCAAAATTTTATCATTATATTTTCTTGTCATTTCAACAACAGCTTCAAATATTTCAATTTGCTGTTTCTTACTATCAATATTATCTCCCGAAAAATCCAATCCAATTTCACCAATAAATCTACAATCATCAACATACTTTTCAAAGATATGTATCTGTTTATAATATTCACAAACAAGTTCCGGATGAAATCCTAATGCAATATTAGTATATTTATAATTCCTATCTAATCCACTATATCTTTCATATAATTCTGGAAGGTTTGTAACTGCTATTGTGTATGATTGATTATTTTCCAAATAATCAAGAATTCTAACCCGATCATCATATAAGTCAAAATGCATATGCGTATCAAATTTAAACATCTACAACCTCCTCAATATATTCTTTTACTTCCTTCATTCCCCTTATATAAAGTTCAGTAAAATCGCTAATATTTTTGTCAATTCTTCCGTTCATTTGTATTTCCATAAATGCATATTTTTCATAAAATCTGTCAAATGCTAAAATATAAGAATTTTTTATCATATCAGAAATTTTCAATTTATTAAAATTTCTATCACGATAAGAACTATCATCCTTAATATTGGCCTTTTTCATCGCAGCTTGCCTCACAACACAAGGCAGACAATAGCCACAATGCCTAGTTTTACTTTCCCCATTGTTCCGACCAACATCAGGATGTGCGCAAGACATAGTATTACTTATATTATTTTTCATAAACTCAATGTTTCTACATTCAACAAGCATCTCTCCTTTAGTTTTAAATTGATATGGATTATTGAAATATAAATCTAGTCCTAAGCAATCAATAAGTTTTTGTAACATAGACATATAGTATGGATGCGTAGTTCTTGTGCTGCTAGATCCAATTCTCGAATAGGATAGCGGAATATTAAGAGAGATTAATCCATTCTCAGGAATAATTATCTCCGTCCTTCCACCTAATGCAGAAGCTATCACTATAGCATGAGCAAAAAACATAAACGAGCGACTCCTTGTTGTATCCTCAACGCCATTAATAACTTTTGCATGAAATTGACAAAAATCTCTATCCTCAACATGGTAGTTTTGAATAAAAATTTTTTTCAAACAATCTTGATACTCCTTTGTCCCCTTACCTCCACCATAATGACTTACAAAAACTACATTTCCATTATAACTTTCCAACAAATCTACTGCACCTACAAACGAATCAACACCTCCGGAAAACATACATACTTTGCTATAATTCTTTATTTCTCTCTTTCTTTTTTTTAACCACAATTTATAATCTTCTTCTTTTTTGCACGGCATTGATTTACGAAAACAGAAATTCCATTTATCACCTGTAAGAAAACCAAGCATCTCTTCAAGTAATATCTTATTATCATTCCACACCTCATCATTTTGTACGGGCATATAAATAGTAAACTCTCTGGTCCACGAATCTTCACTATTATCACGCAATTCTAATCTATCAGCAGCATATACAGCGAGTGAAATATATAAGATATCCACGGCTTTACTATCATAATAACCTTAACTTTTCATAGTTTATAACTCGAATATAACA
>CADBMH010000423.1 GCA_902795705.1 uncultured Lachnospiraceae bacterium
ATCAATTTTTGGATTTTTATGATTTTACATATAAAAATTGTCCATTGATTGAGTACCAGAGAATTAAGGGAGACTTAATTAACTCATGATATAAGAGAGGAGATTATACAACAAGCTACTAAACATAATAAGGTAATCTATTCTTTTGAAAATATAGATTGTCTTTGTCACAGTACAAATTCATATTTTTATCCGCGAATAGGTAAAGAAGATTTTCCTGTTAGAAATAATGATAAATTACGGTTGATTAACATTCCAGTGATATGCGTTCTTGGAACAAGTTCAAATCAGGGTAAGTATACAGTTTTGTTAGACTTACTTAGAAGATTTAAAATAGATAAATATAATGTTGGAGTGGTATCAACCGAACCCAGTGGTTATCTCTTTGGAGCTGATGCAGTGTTTCCAATGGGATATAATTCAACAGTTGAGTTAGAACATGACCTCTATAAATATATTGCCATTTTGAATGAAGCCATATGGGATTGCCAACTAAGAGGACGCGAGGTGGTGCTCACTTCATGTCAGTCCGGTACGATTAATTATGATATATGTAATTTGAATCAGTTTGCGGTTAATCAATACGGATTTATTCAGGGTGTACAACCAGATGCAGTGGTTTTAGTTGTGAATTTTTGGGATGAAATTGAGTATATAACAAGAACGATTAGCTTTATAAGAAGTCTTAGTAATTTACAACGAATAATAATTATACTCAATACTCGAGTTGTTAAAAAAACTATTGGAGGAATTCAATACGGAGAAGGGTATTTAAATGGAGAGGATATAGATGAGAAGGTAACTGAATTAAGGGGAAAATACTGCGTAAACGTATATAAGATAAATGATATTGAAAACGTTTATAATGAATTGATAGGGGGATTTTCAAATGAGTAATAATCTTGAAACAGGGAGGCAATTGTCACCTTTTATAAAGACAATACGATTAATGGATGGGAATCTGATGATTCTTGATTCTTTTAATAGTAAAATGTATAAGCTATCTGGAGAGTATGCAGATAATATTGAGAAGAGTATTTTAAATAACGACTTATCAAAGTGCCCTCAATATTTAACTTTGGATAATGAGCTTTGTGCTGAAAGCATGGATTTGCTCTATAAAGATTATCTTAAATCGTGTAATTTTCTTCAATTGATAATTTTACCAACTGAGGGGTGTAATTTCAGGTGTACTTATTGTTATGAAAATCATGAAAATAAGAAGATGCTACCTGAGACGAAAGAGTCAATTATTAATTTTGTTGAAAAAAATATTTCAAAATACACAGCTCTTAGAATTGAGTGGTTTGGGGGAGAACCGTTATGCAATATTTCAGATGTTAATGAGCTTTCTCAGAATTTGATTCAGATATGTAAAAAAAATAAAAAGCCTTATTATGCTTCGATGACCACAAACGGATATTTACTTGATGTAGAGACTTTTAGACAAATGTTTCTTAAGAATAAAATTCTTAGATTTCAGATAACACTTGATGGAGTTAAAGAAACTCATGATTTGAATTGACCGTATGCAAATGGGAAAGGTACGTTTGATGTAGTACTTGGTAATTTGAAGAATATTCGGGACAATATAAAAAGCAAGATGTTTAATATTGTTATTAGGTGCAATATTACAAAGCAAGTTATGGCGACATTAGACGAATATGTAAATCTGATAGAGAACGAGTTTGGAAGCGATGAAAGGTTTGAGGAATTCTGGAAAATAGCATGGGATCCAGACACTATTTCTGACAAGTGCAGTTGTCCGGATTATTACTGTACTCCAACAGATATAAATGATTGTCTTAATATAGGAAGAAAATTGAAATTTGGAATGAATCTGAAACAGTATATGAAATTTGGGAATATCTGTTACGCTACAAATAGGAATTCGTTTGTTATAGGGACTGATGGTACTATATATAAGTGTACAGTGGCATTTGATAAGGATATTAACCATGTAGGGAAATTACAGCATGATGGAACTATGGTTTTAGATACAGAAAAAATAAATTTTTGGACACAGAGGAGGGAAATTACCAAAAGGTATTGTAAAAACTGTCCAATTTATCCAAGTTGCTTAGGAATGTACTGTAATTTGAATAATATATCCGGTGATGGCAAATTTCTTTGTTCTGGTTTATTGGATTCTTTTTCTGGCTATATGGAAACATTTGAGGAACAGGAGGGTTATATTTCAAAATGTCAGTAGATACAGCTTCTATATATTATAAGGTGGCGCAAATTGCTTCTGAATCAGG
>CADBMH010000424.1 GCA_902795705.1 uncultured Lachnospiraceae bacterium
CAGGCAAAGGAAGCAGCCGACACCGAAATAGCACGGATCAAAGCGGAAGCGGATGAGCAGATCGCAGAAGCGAAGGCAAGTGCGGCGGCCGAGATTGCGCAGACTAAGGAGAGTGCGGCGGCGGAGATTGCGCAGATTAAGGAAAGTGCCTCCACACAGATGGCTGCAGCCAAGGAAGCAGCGGAGAATGAAATTGCTGAGATTAAGTCAGCTTCGGATAAGCAGGCCAAGGAGGCAGCGCAGGAAATCTCTGACTTGCAGAGGGAAAGAGCTTCGCTGACACAGAGTCTGGAGAAATCCAGACAAGAGAAGGATAGTCTGCAAAAGGAACTCACCGAGAAGGTAGAGGCAGGCGAGGCGAAAGCAGTAAAGCTGGAGGAAGAGCTGCGGCAGCTTCGGGCCGAGCTGGATGAGACCAAGAGAAACGCCAAGGAAGAGAGTGACAGACAGGAACAGCAGATCATTCTGGCAAGGCAGCGGGCAGAAGAGCAGGTAAATAAAGTGCGGCAGGAGGCTCGGGAGCAGCAGGAGAAGCAACAGCGCGAGGCGAGGGAACAGTTGGATCAGCTGAGAACGGCTGGCAAGGAACAGTTAGAACAACAGCAGCGCGAGGCGAAGGAGCAACAGGAGAAACTCCGCCAGGAAACAAAGGAAATGCAGGAGAAGCTGCAGCATGAGACAGAAGAAAAGCTGGCACTGGAGAAACAGAATGCGGAAGCAAAGCTGGCAAGACAGGAACAGGATGCGGCAGCCAGGTTAGCGCAGCAGAAGCAGGAAGCGGATGCGAAATATGCAAAGGCACAGGAAGAGTCAGCGGCAAAGCTGTCACAGCTCCAAAAGGAAACCGGTGAAAAATTGGATCAGCTAACAAAGGAGTCTGCTGATTTGAAACGACAGCTGAATGAAGCCTTTGTAGCTAGGGAGGAGCGGGAAGAGCAAGTGGCTGAACTGGAGCGCGAGCTGAAGGTAACGCAGGAAAAGGCCAGAAAAGCCCAGGAGAAGGCGGATGCCAACTCTCTGTCGAAATATATCATAGGTCGATTGGAAAAACGCAAAAACCGTGAAGGCGGGCGGAAATCGGATGATCAGGGAAATGAGGAAGATAAGTAATCATCATGCTGAAAAGAATTTTACTGAAATTACTGAATGCGCTTTCTGTTGTGATTATCCTGTGCTCCATCAGTGTCCTGCTCACAGTGGTTCTGACAAAAAAAGGTGATGTACCGAATATTATGGGATATTCCCTTTTCAGGGTCATGACAGGGAGCATGGAGCCGAACATCCCAACAAATTCGCTGATTGTGGTAAAGAGACTACAACCATCGGAGCTGCGGGAGGGGGATGTGATCAGCTTTTATTCCCGGGATCCGGCGTTGAGAGGTGAGGTAAACACCCATAGGATCATAGAAATCAGGCAGGAGGCGGGAAAGTATTACTTTGCCACCAAGGGTGATGCCAATAATGTGGAGGACAAGTACATTACACAGCAAGAGGATCTGATCGGGAAGGTGATTTTTTCTTCTGTAAAGCTGGGAAAATTTGTGCGCCTCCTATCGAATCCACTGGTCTTTGTGCCTCTGATCATTGTTCCGCTGGTGGTCCTGCTGGGGCAAAGCCTCTGGGAGAGCATTACGCTGGCAAGGAAAATTGCCAGAGAGGAAGAAGAGGCCGCGGTGCGTGAAGCAGTGGAGGCCATCCGCCAAAAGCGTGCGGCGGAAGCCGGGGAGACAGAGAAAGAAACTGAGCCTGAGAAAAAAGCAGGAACAAAGAGTGCGACCGGGTTTGAAAGTCCGGTTGGGGCAGAAGGGACGGATACGAATAGCGATGGAATTGACTCCATGATAGGCACCGATGGAGCGGATCAAGGAATAATAATCATGGATACGACTGTACCCAGGGAATTAGAGGTTGTGTCTGCTGAGGTTAATGAAGTCAAGATAAAAACAGCTGAGTGGAAATAGATATTTTGAGCAAAGGCATGAAACTGGAAAAGGGACGAGGTATCGGTTTATGGCAGGAGATTTAAAGATCAAGAGCGGAACAAAATTACAATTAGCCTATGATGCCGCTATGGGGCAGGAACCTAATTTTAATATGATCTGTACATTTAATAAAGCTTTGAATGAATCGGCTTTTTTGATCTCCATTCCCATGGTGAATGGCAGGGCACTGGAGGTGGACGAGAGCCAGAAGCTTTTGATCCGCTATGGAAACGGGAATGATTCCATGATCCTGGCCGGTTATGTGGATGATACGGTGAAGGAAGGCATCAGACGCTACTGGAAGATCCGCCGTGTGTCGGAACAGAGGCAATTCTTCCAGCGTGCCGACGAGCGTGTGAAGGTTACCTTGCGCGTGGAGTACAGGCAGGAGACCTGGGCAGTTAATGCGGAAGGGCAGATCCCGAAGGAGGACGGCATGAGTCTGGATATCTCCGCCGGTGGTGCTGCAGTCTATATCAATCGGCGCTTTGATGTCGGAGAGATCGTGGAGCTCAGCCTTCCCAGAATCGGAACCAGCGACAAGGGACGGGCTATCGAGGATATCGTAGGTGCGGTTGCGTGGATGCGTGAGGCACCAAAAGGGAGCCTGTATCGTAATCTCTGCGGTGTGCAGTTCCGCTTTGGCGATCCTGCGGAGAAGCAGAGACTCCAGGAATATCTGGAGAATGTAAAGGAGAAATATAAGCTGTAAGTAATGGGAGAGCGCTTTGAAACTAGATGAATTAGATGAGATCCAACAGAATAGGGAAGATAACTCTCCGGGAATGGAGCCCTTAAAGCTTGGCAGGCCGGAAGGACCGGAATCCGGAATGGGGGCGACTGAGGATGGAATGGCTCCCCTGAAGCTGGGCGGAAACGGAAAGAAGCAGAAGACCAAGGGCGGAGGGCTGTGGAATAGCTCCAAGGGAAAAGAAGGTAAGGCAAAGGCATCTAAGGAGAAGGAGTCTCAGTACAGGGATCAGATCGTCCGCATTGAGGAGCTGGAGAAGATCATGGCAGAAAAGGGCGATGATATAGATGTGGACACCATCGTCAGCATGTATATGCCGGG
>CADBMH010000425.1 GCA_902795705.1 uncultured Lachnospiraceae bacterium
AAAAAAACTTCCAGACAGGAACATATGCTGATTTTTTTACAATCACTTCCTTCATGACCGGTCACCGACAGCTTAACTTAATGAAAAATCTTGTGCGTTCCTTTCTCATATGCTATCATATAAGCAGTTAAATCATTAACTAAATGACATTTAGAAAAAGATAGTGGTGCTTTATAATGACGATCCACATCTTCTTATGAAATACGTGTCTCCAGAAAACTCGGATATAGCACAACGATTTACTGATTTATTCGCCGGAATGCTTAAAACAGATGATTCTGAGAACAAGCCAAGCATCATAAAGGTTGGGAATAAATTCTATGAAGATAGTCTTATTCATAGAACTACTCGTGGTGAACTTGTGCGTTCTAAGTCGGAGGTTGTTATTGCAGACCATTTGTTAAGCAATAAGATTAACTATGATTATGAGCCAGAAGTTACCGTAGGAGATAAGAAGTTTAGGCCAGACTTTATTGCATACGATCCAGACGATGATGATATTTTCTGGTATTGGGAGCATGTTGGAATGCCGACAGACCCAAGTTATATGGCATGTTGGGAAAAGAAGAAAGCATATTATGCAGAACATGGCATTATTGAGGGTAAAAACTTGATTATTACATGTGATGGTGATGATGGAAGCCTTGATGCTCAAGAAATAGATAGGCTTATTAAGAAAACATTTGATTTGGATTAATGATCACATCAAAGGAGAGGGCGGTGGCAGCTGTGGGACTATTAGAACCGATTACCCATAAAGAAGAAATAGAGAGCCTATTGAATGAGGCTCAATCAATGTATGATAACGCAAAAAATAAGTTTGAGTCTCAGAAGAAACAGACAACTAAACGTTTGGAAAATCTAGGAAAAGTTAAAGTGAACGCTTGGGCAGAGGGGATGGATACTTTTGTGACTGCGTTTGGTACATTTAAGAATGTCGAGATGGATAGAAGAATCGATACTAACATGGAATTCATAGGTTCTGATGAAGAACCCAAGCAGATGATTATGAATATTCAGAATGCATCTATGACGGCTAACGAAGTTGCGAAAGCTGGTTTTGCTGCTTTAGGAACAGGTGCATTGGTTGGTATCGCTTCTTATGGCGGAGCAATGATGTTTGGAACAGCATCAACGGGAACAGCTATTACAGCCCTTTCTGGTGCCGCAAAAACGAATGCTACATTAGCTTGGTTTGGTGGAGGTGCCAAGGCGGCAGGTGGATTAGGAATGGCAGGCGGGAAGCTGATTCTTGCCGGAGTAGTTGTGGCTCCTATTGTAGCTGTGGCAGCAGTTATTGCAGGGGCTAAAGGTAAGGAAAAACTAGCAGAGGCTAAGAAGATACATGCAGAAGCAGCAGAAGCTGTATCACAGATGAATATCATGACAACTGGAATGGCAGGCATTGCAAAAATGTCCGATAACTATTCGAGTTTTATTAAGAAGCTAAATAAAAAGTTTGCTCCATTCTTGAAGGAACTTGAGCGAATAAAAAATGCTCATCCAGTAGATGTGGATGGAATGATAGATTTTGACAGTTTATCTGTTGTTGAACAGAAAACGCTGCATGTTTCATGGCTAATGGCACAGGTATATTATCATGTATTGTCTACACCTATTCTCAATTCAAAAGGTGAGGTGTCAAAAGAAGCTAATGAGGCATTGAGTGCATCTACAAAGGGTCTTAAGCAGATAAAAAAAGATACATATAAGATGGTTGCTGAAGATGCACAAGTTGGTGACATTATATGGAAACCAGAAGCAAATAAAATGCTTGTAGTTAATTTCTTTGCAGTTGGCATAATGATAGCTTTGGGATGTTTATCATTGGGTACGAGTGTCCTTAAGGGAATATTGTTCATACTATGTGGGGCTGTGGCTTTTCCTGTATTTTTTAAGTTCAAAAATCTTCCTGCTAGTAGACTCTATACATGGCGCCTTGTAAGACTTATTGGAGCGATAGTTATAGCAATTGTAATTGCTGCATTACTGTAGGAGGTGCATATGTCGATTTTTAAGAAAGCGGCGAAAGACGCATCTAAAACAACAGGTAACTTAGTTGGTAATATGGCATCCATGAGCGCTCAAAATGCTACCAATGCAGCTATTGATGGAATGGACTTATTTAGATGGAAAATGGGCACTCCTATTATTCAAAATGGCCATTTTGATCAGCAGAAAGGTAATCTGTTTGAATATATAGAGGCTGCTAAATTCAATGCAGATGCAGCAGGGAAGGGGATGTCGGCTCGTGCAGTTGTCACAGATGAACGGAGGACCATCGGGTTATGGACAGCCACAGATGAACGGAGGGCAACCAGACTTCGGGCAGCCGCAGATGAACGGAGGACCATCGGGTTATGGACAGCCACAGATGAATGGCGGACAGCCTGGTTTCGGACAGCCGCAGATGAACGGAGGGCAACCAGGCTTCGGGCAGCCACAGATGAATGGTGGACCGTATGGCCAGCAGTTCGGTGGACAGGGGCAGTATAATCCATATGGACAGCCGCAGTTTAGCCAGCAGGTGAACCAGACCTTGGGAAAAGCGACAAACGCTACGAAGAATCTGTTTGCTAAAATCGGGGCGATTTTGAAAAATCCTGTGGGCGAGCTAAAAGCGATTGCAGAGGCAGGCAGCAGTTCTTTAGGACTTCAGATGATTGGATTTAATCTGGCAGTATTGGTGGTTTTGGTACTGATTGCACTTCTTTCTTTACGTGCAAAGATGGGGGAATATTCCAGATATGTAAGCATTCCGTATTTTCAGACAATTTTTGTCTGTGTAGTGACGATGGCGATTTATTATTTTGCGGAAGCGGGAATTTTATATGGTTTTACAAAAGCCTTTTCCAAGGGAGCGAGAGTGACGTTTTCGATGGCTGTCACACCGGTTGGTGGTTCGGCACTGTATAATGCACTGATTTTAGTGGTAGGAATCCTCCTTTCCTTATTAAATGGCGGATTGGGAGCATTTGTTCTGGCAGCCGGATATCTGTTCACATATGTACTTTTGATTGTGTCCTACTGTGAGTCGGCACCGATTACGGGAAATTCGAAATTTTATGTATTGGGGATTACACAGGTCTGCCTGATCATAGCCATGGCGATTGCAGCTGTGCTGATTGTAGGTCCGGCACTTGATAAGCTTGGGAGTACAGTTTCAAATGGACTTTTTGGAAATATTTTAGGTGGATTAGGGGGCTATAACTGGTAATCAGTATCATAGACCGGTTTGTCCGGCAGGAGCCAGCCCCGGGACGTAAAGGATGAAAGCAGATTTAGAATAATGAAAAAAATTAGAAATATTCATGAGGCGGTAAAGGAAGCAAAGAAAAAAAATC
>CADBMH010000426.1 GCA_902795705.1 uncultured Lachnospiraceae bacterium
TATGCCGTGAAAAAGACAAAAAAACTGACGGCGAAAGCGTTGAAAAAGAAAGCGAAGAAAAAGTCGCAGACATATAGATATGTGATTCAGGCGAACGAGGCAAGCGCGTCACCGGAGGCAAGTGTGGCACCGGAGGTCAGTGCATCACCGGCAGCCGGGACAAGTACGACGATTGATCTGAGTGCATCGAACGGAGAAAAGATCAGTGATTCGGATACCGGTTATACCTATAAAAAGAGTAAAAAGAATAAACTCCAGATTATGGCACCGGGAACCTATACGATCACGGGGAACGGAGAGACGATCGATGGTCTTATCATTGTAGATTTCGGGGAAAAGTACGATTCGGACGGTGACGGGACAGACGATACCAGCTATGAGACATCACAGAATGCGGCAGCAGGTAATGTCAACATCATTTTGCAGGATATCACACTGACAGATACCAATTCGGATTATGACATCAATCAAACGGCAGAGATGACCTCGGATGACGGACTTTTGAAGGTGAAATCCTCTTCCTATCTGACAGGAGTAAAGCTGACGATCCGGGGAAATGTTACATTAAAAGATACCGGAGTGACGGGGACGGATAGTGATGATGCCACGGATACGACTTATCCGGCGGCAATCCTTTCGAAAAAGACTCCACTGGAAATTGCAGGTTCAGGAACCTTGCAGGTTTCTTCGGCAAACGGAAACGGGATCAAATCTACCTCAAGCCTGCTGATACAGGATACCACAGTGCTTGTCGGCACTTCATCAAATCCTGTGGGACATAACGGGATCACGGCAAAGACGGAGCTTGAGACGAAAAATGCGGATATTACCGTATATTCGGAAAAGGACGGGATAAAGACAACCTATGATGAGGCGGATTACACAAGCAGCGGAGCATTTGAACCGACCTTGAATATCAAAACTGCGGCAGCATCGACAAACAGTGATACGGCAGATGATACTGTTCATTCCAATGGGGATATCCTGATATCCGGCGGTACATTAAATCTGACAGCAGCAGATGACGGGGTGCATGCTGACGGAACGCTGACAATCAGTAACGGTACGGTCAATGTATTGAAATCTTTTGAGGGATTAGAGGGAAAGGATATTGTGATATCAGGAGGAACGATGGATATTACAGCAAGTGATGACGGAATCAATGCGGCGGGTGGCAGTGATTCGCAGAGTTCTTCACAGTCTTCCTCTTCAAGTGGCAGCTATAAGGGAATCAAGGCAGGTTCTTCTCTGGTGATCCGCGCAGGCACGATTACGGCAGATACTTCTTCTATAGGTACAAGGAGTGCTTCGATGGACGGCGGTATGATGAATATGACAGATACTGCTCATACGCTTACAATATCCGGAGGAAATGTGACAATTGATGCTGAAGGTGATGGATTGGATTCGAACGGAAGCATTTACATGACCGGAGGAACCGTAATTGTATTCGGACCGTCAAATGGCGGAAACGGCTCCATTGATATCGGTGACAGCAGTGACTGTAAATTTGAAGTGACGGGCGGAACCCTCTGGGCATTTGCGGGAAGCGCGGATATGGTTGTGACACCGACATCGGCAAGTCCGGGATATGTGATGTTTAACGGAAGCATTGCACAAGGACAGACCGTGACGGTCAAAAACGGTGATACCGTGATCGATTCGGTGACTCTGCAGAAAGCGGCAGGGAATATTATCTATTACGGTTCCTCTATCGTATCAGGAACAGAGTATACCCTATATGCCGGAAGCTCTTCGGTCGGAACGGCGACAGCAACAACTGTTTCTTCGGGAAGCAGCGGAATGCCGGGTGGCGGCGGGATGCCGGGCGGTAACGGCGGTGGTCCCGGTGGAAACGGCGGAGGTCCGGGCGGCGGATGGGGAGGCTTTTAAGCTTCCTGTTTATGAAACAGGTTTCCGACATATTGTACGGTCGGACCTAATAATAAGACCATTAAAAAGGTCATCAGACCACATTCACCGCCGGTGAAAAGACCGATCAGAGCGGCAAGAAGGTCTTCGGACAGACGAATATAGCGAAAGAAATTTTTTCCGGTTCTTTTCCGGACGGAATCGCTGATGATAAAGGGGATGGCATCGTAAGGTGCCACCCCCTGCTTGCTTTGCATATAGACGGCAGCGGAGAATACAAAGACAAGCAGGGCGGGAATCAGGATGGCGAAACGGATCGTGAACGGCAGTGATTCCGGAATATGACAGACGGACTTCCAGATATAGCTGAAAAAGTCTGCCGTATAACCGACCACAACCATGTTTCCAAGTGTTCCGGGACCTAGCTTGGAACGATAAAAAAGCAGGATAAAGATTAACAGGAGCAGATTAAAGGCAAGCTGATAGTTTCCAAAGGTGATCGGAACAGATAATCCGAAAATGGAAACAGAGTCTCCGAACAGTCTCCGGAGCTGCCTCGATACGCCGTAGTTCATAGCAGAGCAGGGATCGGTGCCGAATCTGGTGAGCACCAACAGGGAAAGGGAAAAGCCCATGAAAAAAACGCCCGCAAGCATTTGAAAAAAAGATTTCCACCAGATTCCGGAATATAATGTCTTCTCAAAAAAAGTTGATTTGTCATCATGATGATTTTTTGCCA
>CADBMH010000427.1 GCA_902795705.1 uncultured Lachnospiraceae bacterium
AGTGATGCGGATTTCGCTTCGGTAGCAATCCGCAGGCACATCCATGATTTTATCGTCCGTCCTTTTACGGAAGAACGCTTTGCAAAATCCGTGAAAGAAGTGTTGCCAAAATGCCCGCACAGGTATGAGTGGCGGTTCACACCGAAAGAGCGTCTGTTCGGACGGATGGGATAGCAGGGGAGAAGAAGATTTATCAAAGATCAGGAAATAAAAACGCTTCAAAAAAGCATAAAGGGTGGTATTTACATTCTGAATCAATCTGACCACCCTTTCGCAATATCATAGCAAGCTATGATATTGTCACTACGGCAATCAAAAAACGAGGAGGAATGACAATGGAACGAAAACATAAGCTAAGGAGCATTCTGGCGTTTATGCTGATTTTCGCAATGATACTGGGATCGGTGCCGTTTCCAGGGTATATGATTGTGGCACAGGCAGAGGAAACCATCTACAATGGCTATACTGCCACCGCCGGCACGCCGAGTGTAGATGACGGTGAAGGCTATGCAAAACTTGTGGACGGTACTAATGACAAATGGTGCATCGAAAACTTCACAAATGCTTTTATCGAGTTCCACAGCGCTGAGCAAATCACGCCCAACGGCTATATCCTGACCACGGGATGGGATAGCAGATATAGTCCCGGACGCAATCCCACCGGCTGGACGGTCAAGGCGAAAGCGAACGAAAACGACACTGAGTGGACAACACTCGCCACCGTCATGGATGACACGGTGCTACAGGATGAGAATAACGCCGACTACCGTTTCGGACTCAACAACTCCACGGCGTATCAGTATTTCCGTCTTGAGATCAACAGCATCAAAAGCGGAAATGTATTCCAGCTCGGGGAGTTCCGCTTCATCAGCGGCGTGGATCTCTATCACGAACTCAGCAAAGGTACGCTGACGGGTTCTATGTTCTATAAGCATACGGGAAGCACCATCACGCCCGCATATACGGTCAAGGCGTCGGACGGATCTGTGCTGACAAAGGACACGGACTACACAGTGGAAATCACAAAGGACGGCATCCCTGTCACCGAGATAAAGGACGAGGGCGACTACGTCCTGACCGTTACGGGCAAAGAACCATTCTCCGGCTCCTTGACGCTCGACATCAACATCGACAAGGTCGGTAAACCCATTACGTCCGGAACCACGGTGCTGGATGGCGATAGGTGCGGAATCTATAGCGTGAAAGAGAATATAACGATTAACAGCCGTATCGAGGTGAGCGGCACGGTGGAGCTCGTTCTTGGCGCAGGTGCTACGTTGACCGCATCCAAGGGTATCCATGTTCCCGAGGGCGCAGTGTTGACCATCTCCGGCACGGGCACACTGGTAAGTAACGGGGAGACGAATCAAGCAGGCATCGGCGGCGACGGCGGAAAAAGTTGCGGAACGGTCAACATCACTGGTGGCACGGTCACAGTGACCGGTGGTTCGATGGGAGGCGCAGGCATTGGCGGCGGCTGTGGCGGAAACGGCGGTACAGTGAGCATCACCGGCGGCACGGTCACGGCGACTGGCGGCGATAACGCTGCAGGCATTGGTGCCGGCGAGGAAGCCAGTAACCACGGCAGTCTTACCGTGGGCAATCGTGTGACGGTTCTCGGCGGCAATGCGGCAAACTCTGAAACGGTCATCGGCGACTACAGCACGAACAGACCGAGGTACATGATTGTCAAGAGAGGGACGGACGATCTTGCCAACGCCTCCGTCAGCGGTATTAAGAGCTATTATATGTATACGGGCAATGCAATTCCACTTGCCTATGCCGTGACCTACGGTGAAGAACTGACGGAGGGCACGCACTACACTGCAACGCTCACCAAAGACGGTGCCTCCGCTGCTTCCGTGCAGGAAAAGGGCGCATATACGCTGATCCTCACGGCAATAGACGGCAGTGGCTATACCGGTACGAAAGAGATCGGTTTCACTGTGGGAGACGCTGTCTCTGTAACGGCAGAAACTGCGGAGATGCTCGACGGAGTTATTTACAAGGCGACAGGAAATGTGACCGTTACGAGCCGTATCTCCGTTTCCGGCACGGCGGAGCTCGTTCTCAGCGAGGGCGCGACGCTGACCGTTCCCAAGGGTATCCAAGTTTCCACAGGCAAGGGACTGACCATCTCCGGCACGGGTGCACTCGTAATCAACGATGTCGATAATTATAGTGCGGGTATCGGCGGTGGCGCCTCCGGAAACGGCGGTACGGTCATCATCAACGGCGGCACGATCATAGTAACCGGCGGCGAAAGTGCCGCAGGCATCGGCGGCGGTCTGCAAGGTGCGGGCGGTACGGTCACCATCAACGGCGGTACGGTCACGGCGACCGGCGGCAGTGAAGCTGCGGGCATCGGCGGAGGCAAAGAAAGCGGTGGCAACGGCAGCCTCGTCATCGGCACGGGTTGTGTCGCAAAAGGCAGCAACAACGGTTTAAGCGGTTGGACGACCGTAAGCGAACCCGGGACCTACCGATATTTTAGAGTAAATCAGTATGTTACGACCTCGTATGTGGATACCAGTGGCACGCATAATGTGCAGGCCATCCCTCTTAACAATATGATGAAAACCCTTAGTGAGGAATGGTATGTCGTGAATGATAACATCGACTATTCAAGCGGCATCGTATTATCCGAAGATGTGAACCTCATCCTCGCCAACGGCAAGACGATGACAGTCGAGGGAACGATCAAGAGTTACTATGATAAGGCATTGACCGTCTACGGCCAGAGCGAGCAGATGGGCAAGCTGACCGTCACCCCACCGACCACCGATGGAAGCCATTCCGGCATGGAAGGCTGCAATTTGACTGTCGAGAGCGGTGTGGTCGAGGTCAACTCCAGTACAGACAGTACGTTCAGAACAGACGTCCCTGCAATAAGCGGAGGCAATTTGACCGTCAATGGCGGCGAGGTCACGATCAATGGCGGCCTTTATGGAGGTGATGAAACAAAAAGCGTGACCGTAAACGGAGGCACGCTCACGATCGACGGCACATGCGGCGATTACATCAGAGGTAACGGCATCACCCAAGGCAATTTGACGGTCAACGGCGGCAGCGTCGAAATCATCGGCTATGGCTGCGGTGTTGGCAATGGCTCTCTGAACCTCGCAGGCGGCACGGCGAAGGTCAGCGTCTATAATGATAGTTATGGCGATCCGATCGGGACGGCTTTCGAAGAGGAGACGGTGACGGTCGCAGACGGTCTTACCTACACTGACGGCACGAGGTCCTACATCGGCACGTTGAATGACGAGCAGATTACCGCCATCGACGGCAAGACGCTCTATCCTGCCTACGGTGTAATCACTGCGGACGGCATCGAGCATGGCACGGTGACGGCATTTCCGGCGGTGTTCCGACAGGATACTTTTGCAGGGACAAATAAAATAGTTATGCTGACGGTCACGCCCGATGAGAATTACAGCATCGGCACGGTGAGCTATAACGATGGCAGCGACCATACGATCACACCCGTGAACAACGAATACACCTTCACGATGCCCGAGAAGAATGTTACCGTCAGCGCGACATTTGCCAAGTTGCTCGCCCACAGCGACATTACCATTGACGCCATCGACGACCAAACTTACACAGGCAGTGCCATCACACCGGCTCTTACGGTTAAGGACGGCGACACGACGCTGACTGTGGACACGGATTATACAATGGCATACAGCAATAACACGAATGCGGCGACAAAGAATGCGGCAAATGCGCCTACCGTCACCATCACAGGAAAGGGAGCTTACAGTGGTGAGAGAACAGTAAAATTTACCATTAAAAAGGCTAATGCAAATGTTACTGCTCCAACGGCGAAAGAGAATCTTGTCTATACCGGTTCCGCTCAGGCACTTGTAAATGCAGGAAGCGTTATTGGTGGCACTATGTACTATGCTGTGACGACAGAGAACACAGAACCCATCGCTGAATCTTATACCACATCCATCCCCACAGTCACCAACGCGGGAACCTACTATGTATGGTATAAAGTGTTGGGGGATGATAACCACGAGGATTATACGGCAGCAGATTCGATAGCTGTGAGAGTTGGTAAGGGAACTGATCCGGCTGTTGTGGCAGGTACGGCGACCGTACAAAAAGGTGAAAAGACCATAGACCTGTCAAAGTATGTCAGCGGAGCAAGGGGTACTGTTTCCTACGCTGTTAGCGGAGCATTAGAGGGCTGCAGCGTGGATGGAGAAACCGGTGTATTTACATCCGGTTCCACGACAGGAACCTGTACTGTGACGGTCACGATTGCAGATAGCGATAACTGTAATGGAAAGACAGCACAGATTTCTGTTTCTGTAGTGGATAAGGCAACCGGAATATTGGTAGTGACACAGTTAAATGGAGTTTATGGAGGAACACTTGCAGCTCCTTCTTATATGAGACCGGGAACTGCTGTGAGTGAATCCCTGCTCTATACCGGAAACACGAAAAAGGGGGAGACATATAGCTCTGCTTCAGCACCGACAGATGCCGGAAACTATTCTTTGGGTGTTACATACGAAACAGAGGATACCATCTACTCCGGAAGTGCATCATTTACCATCGCCCCGGCAGACATCGGGGATGCGGTCATCACACTTGCAGATGGCAGCCTGACCTATACCGGAAGTGAGCAGACAAAGACGGTTTCAAAGGTAGAGCTTGGCAGTACGGAGATTTCTGCATCTGAATATGAAGTAGCAGGAAATAAAGGTACGAATGCCGGAACCTATACCATTACCGTGACCGCAAAGGCGGAAAGCAATTATACGGGTACGGTGACAAAGGCATTTGCCATCGAAAAGGCAGAGCCGTATATACAGACAGCCCCGACCGCTTCACAGATCACTTACGGAAAGGCGTTAAGCGATTCCACCCTTACCGGTGGGTCGGTTCAGAAAAGCAGTTCTGATACTACGGCTGTGGCAGGTGCATTTTCATGGAAGGAGCCGGGTAAGAAACCGGCGGTGTCTGATTCCGGG
>CADBMH010000428.1 GCA_902795705.1 uncultured Lachnospiraceae bacterium
CGTCATCATCTTCACTATCATATTCATCAAAAGAATAGTCGTCACCATCTGACGAATTATAATAACCGCTTCCGTCGGAATATCTATAACCATCGCTTCCATCTGCGCCATGAAAATATCCACTACCATCTGAGTACTTATAACCATCACTTCCATCTGCGCCGTGATAATATGCACTTCCATCAGAATAGATATAGCCATCACTTCCATCTGCGCCATGAAAATATCCACTACCATCTGAGTAAATATATCCTTCACTACCATCTGCACCATGATAGTATCCGCTTCCATCAGAGTATTTATAAGAATCTCCGTCCTCATCCCCTCTGATAAAACCGGCATCATCTGAATTTAAAAAATCAAAGCCAATATCTTTTTTGCTCATATAGTTTGGATTCGTCCTTTCGATTATTTACTATGAATTCATCCTTATGTAATCTTCACAATAGTTGGCTGTCTTCTGCATAAATGAAACGGATTTCTTGATTTTCTTGGCTTCAGATTTTTTATCTTTATCCTTTTCCATATTTTCAATCTGGTTCATCAGTAAAACTATGCTATCTTGAAATCTTTCAAGTACAGTTTTCGCTCCAATGATATCATTTTGAGACTTAATAAGGATTTCCTGTATTGCAATCTCTATTTTTGCACATTCAAAAACGACGTATTCCGGTGCTGATAATAACGCAAGTCCTGCTGCGCTTGCTGTTCCTCCCGTAGCAAGACCTAATAAAGCTCCACCACCAACAATTACCGCCGTTCCTCCTGCCATTCCGGCTCCTCCGGCAGCTATAGCTCCTCCTCCAAGAAGCGCGAGACTAGCACTTGTTAATGCTGCACCAGACAATCCTGCAAAATTACCGCCCACAAGCATTATCGCGATTGGCCCAGCAAATGCAGAACACAGTGCCGCGACCGCAATTGCCAATGCTATCGTCGGTAATAATGCAAATATCCGCTTATTATTACCTGAAATCTTTTTTACAGCCAGATCATAACCTTCTTTTGCATCATCAACAAAGGATGACTCTATCAATCCATCAACCTTGATTAATTCTTTCAAATCATCTAGCTGGTTTTTGTATTTAAGTCCTTTATATCGCTTAATATCATCATCTACAGGACCATATGCGTGAAAAAGCATGGCCTCCATCACTATAAAATAGTACCATGTCATTTTTTCATCTTTACCTTTTTCTTCTTTTATCTGTTCATGAATATCAAATAATCCATATAAAGAATCAATTGAATCATCCAGCGTTTGCAAATAGTCCAGTATTGACTTTTCCCACTTACGAAGCCACTCTGACTTCCGATCGTAATCTCTCTTAGCATTTTCTATATCTTTCCCAACAAGGTACTTCTCAATGGAAAACAATAGTCTCGATTGATTGACCGAAAGCCCAAATATGTCTAATGCATTCTTGTTTTCCTGCGACATATGAGCACCTGCTTTCCTTACTTTATTTTGAATCCATTCTTAATTCTTTTCTTTGCTTTTTCAGGATTCTCACGCAATTCAATAAGTAACATAAATGTGCCTTCACCCTCCAAATATGGCGAAAGACTTGCTATTTCAGATGCTGAGTATCCCTCTACTTTTATCCCATCAACATACTTGTGGTTCTGAATCCAGTATTCAAATTCCTGCAATATATCGCTATTATTATTGAGCTTTTGTATTTTTTCTTCAAACAGGAATGGCTGAACACCAGCTTCTTCATAGTATTCTCTTATCACTTTACTCATGATGCCATCTCCTCTCTGCTGAAGATATTAGCAAAAGCTCTTGCCTCTGCTTCTACCAGCTGATCTTGATAATCTGCAAATAAAATGCAATCCCCAGTTTCTGTAAACAATGGAGAAATGTAATTGCTAAGATTAGTCAAATACTTATAATCCATTTCTGTCTCTGGATTCAAAGCGCGCTGCTCCTGATAAGCATGTCGAAGCTCATGTGCAACTGTATTAATCAGTTCCTTTGGTTCATTTAATTCGCACACATTTATCCCCAACATATTTAGGCCTGAATAGTAATATCCACAGTTGCCTGGGGCATCTTCATAATACATTACTTCCGGCAATTCATTAAGTCCGAGTTTTTCTGCAATTTTAGCCACAAGCTGGTCTACAAGTTCAACCTTTTCATCTTCGGATAAATCCAACCATCTGCTTTCATCAAACTTATCCAACAGGTTATTCATATCAGAAATATCATAATCAAACTCAAACTCTTCCTCATCATGATCGAGAATATCCTTCATAGATATCTCCGGAACTGACTCAAACTGTTTGTCCCAAAATGCAGTTGCCTCTTCTACAGAAATATCTGTCTCAAAGACTGGAGTCTCATTTTGAGATATCTCAGTATCTTTTATCTCATCATTGAATACACCTTCACCAAATTTGAACATAGCACTCCACCTTTAAAGAACTAAATCTTGAGGTCCAACTTTTTTAAACTTTTCATCTTCAAAGATTACAGCAATTCCATGTTCCATATCAAATTTATAATTGCACATTAATGCCACTACTCTTTTCTTAGCCTTCGGTACGGAAATACTCTTAGGCATCACATACTTAAAAATGTTGTCTACTTCAGAGATTCCATTTTCCTTCAATCCATTTTTTAAGATATACTTTTCAACTTCCGATTCTGCAGAATCAAAAATAACCATATTTCTCTCAAGTTGATCAACTGCATCCTCTTGAATTTCAGTCACATCTTTGCCTTTAAATTGCTTTACAATAACAGGCAGTTCAAACTCTCTCCCCCAAATTGTTGTCTTTACTTTACTCATCGAATCCACCTCCGTCATTTACAGAATCTCTTGCTTTACATTCAGACACTCCACCCAAATGCTTGCAATAACTATGAATATCATATGGTACTAAATCCATAGTTTTTGTATCACATCGCTCATGCCACGAACACTGATGATCAGGGTCATGTCTCCACTCATAAACATCCTCATCCGTCCAATCTGTCCGTCCATCTTTCTTTTGTTCGTTCCACTGCTCTGCCAACTTAGCATCTGCCTGAGAGAAGTTGCCGGACTGCAATTCCCCATTCTCATCGTAATAGTCATCACGATGTTCGGTCATATTATCAATCTTAACTGTACCCTCAGATACCTCAGAAAAATCAGGTTCAAGATTTTTATACTCGATACCATCCTTTCCATACTCAGCAAGTTTTTCTTTACAAGCAGCACCTCTCTCAGTTTCATCTGAAGGGATGAACTTGGAGTTTCCTCGCTCACCTACAAACTTTCCTGTCTCACCATCTGCAGGCACGCATGCAAGTCTTTTCTCGTAAGGATTGTATTTCCCACCAAATTCAGAATCATCAGATTCCACATCCTCACCCGCAAATTCCTGATTCCAAAACTCTTTTGCCTCTGAAACAGTCATTCCATTCTCAGGTTGAATATTTTTGTAATTCTCAACCTCAGGCATCTTTGTTTCATTCACATCACTAGATTTTATCTCCTGCATTAGAACACCCCACCTTCATTTTTGTAGACTTCTGTGAACTTACAGAACACAGACCCATAAGATGCGTCACGCAAAGTCTGCTCATAAAGAATAAGTGCCAAGGCTAAATCTATCTGTTTGTTCGAGTATGCTTTTAATGAAGGATTCAGCCTATCTACCACCATGCGAGTCCACTCTGCTATATCATTACACTGCTTTGCCTCAATGATTGCATTCTCTGCAGAAAGGAAATCATAAATCAACGTCCTTAATGCATCTAACGCATTATCACCATTGCCATCAAGGTACTCCATAAAATCACGCTTAATACGAGTCTCTAACTTCGATTTGATAATCTTTGACTTAAGTGCCCTAAGATCCGTCTTATTTCCTTTCCTATATATCTCCTTTTCCATGATACAATCCAAAAGCGACTCTTCCACTTCTTTCTTGTAACATCCATCCAAATCTGCATCATCAGGGTCAAACTTATACGGCTTTTCATCAACATTAAATAGTTCAACCTTGCATAATACTGGTTGTATCCATTCGTTCTGATATACTGCTGCTACACCACATGGAAGTTTTGCCAACTCTGTGATTTGATCTTCATTTAGATTCGCAGCTCTTCCAACAAGTTCTCTGTCCGCTTGATCTGGTAATCTAAGAATGATTTTTGTATTCGTATTTCTGATTACAGACATATCCATGAGTCCCGGAGCTTGATCTGCAATAATGAATCCTTCACCATAGGTGCGCATTTCTGCAATAGCATTTGAAAGCATCTCTACACTCTTACCAAGAAGGTTGCTTCCTTCTGCAGATTGTTCATTAGATGTTCTTCTTA
>CADBMH010000429.1 GCA_902795705.1 uncultured Lachnospiraceae bacterium
ATCAAAGTATAGATTTTGATATTATTGCTCCATATTATGTGGATTTGCCAATGAAGAAAAAGTAGGATGATGTTGTTGTGCTGTTATAATACAAGAGTTTGATTGCCTCTATTATTTTAAAAAAATTTTGCCTGTAGTTATCTGCAATATGTAGATGGCTGCAGGCTTTTTTGATTAGAATTATTTTACTACAAAAAATCCGTCGTTCATGACAAGACGGTAAAATGAGATTTTCAGAAAACCGATATATATGTGATAATGTATTATATTTGAATGAAAGGATCTGACAATATGAGAATAGTTATATGTGATGATGATAAAAAAATAAGGGAACAGATTTCTTCATTGATACAAAAGCAGACTTCAGATGCAGATATAAGATTGTTTTCGTCGAGTGAAGAGATGCTTTCATCAGGTATGGAATATGATATGTTTTTTTTGGATATCGAGATGGGTGATATTTCCGGAATTGAACTTGCAAAAATAATAAGGCGGAAGCAGGAGGAAAGAGGCACATATAGTATTATTATCTTTGTGACGGGCTTTAGGCAGTATATGGAAGATGCGTTTGATGTAAATGCATTTCATTATCTTGTAAAACCAATTAGGGAAGAAAAATTCAATGAAGTATTCTCAAGGGCGAAAAAAGAGATAAAAAACACATCACAATATAAGGAACAATACATCATCATCAAAAATGGAGAATCCAGAAAGAAGTTGTTGTTAAATGAAATTCATTACATAGAAAGCTGTGATAGGAAGGTTGCATTTCATATGGAATGGGGCGTTGTAGAAACTTATGCTAGGATGTATGACCTCGAAAATAAGCTTGGAGATACATTTTTCAGATGCCATAGGGGATATCTTGTTAACCTTGAAAAAGTAACGGCATATTCTGCTAACAGTATAACGGTGATTAATGGTGACATGGTTATGCTTGCAGAGAAGAAATATACGGATTTCGTAAAAGCATATTTAAGATATGCAAAGAACGGAGGTATTGTAAATGTTTGAATTTATTGCCGTGTCATTGCCTATGCGTATAACGGACGGTGTATTGAGTTCAATTTATTGTATGGAACTTTTGAAATCAAAATATTCAAGAAGAACAACCTTATTACTTTGGAACTTTGTTTATTTGATAGTAAATGTGATGATTTACGATGTGCTTGGCTTAGATCAGTATTTGTTCAGTATAATTACGAGCCTTGTGCAGTTTTATCTTATTCAATTAATTTTCTTTAAATGGGATTATAATAGGCAGTTGTTTGTTACTTTAAGTTTTATTGCCGGAAAGTTTCTAATTAAGTATGTGATCAGTGTTTTTTATTCAATCATTTCCGGTATGACTGTAGATTCGGTAGATAAAATGATCTTATCGGCAGATGACATGACTGTTGAGAAAGCGAATACATATTTAAATGTTTATGTGGCTGCAATGGATATTGTAAGTGTGATTGTATATGTTTTGTTGTTTTGTGCTTATCTAAAACTGATTAATAGAAAATATATTTATAAGGGATATGAACCGAGCCTTTGGGAAAGCATTTTTCTCATTTTTCCCTGTATCACTGCTCTATGTATATCTATTACAATGAGACTGCTTATTACGAAAACGGAAGGGACGGCAACGGTACTTGTCTATGATACAGTGCCGGAAGTAAAATACTGGATTATTGTCATTTGCCTTTTGTTGATGGGTTCAATAGTTGTAACTATGATGCTGTTTCAGTTTCTGATTGAACGAAATGAGGACAGCAGGAAACAGATTATTCTTGAAAACCAAGTCTGGCAGCTTCATAGGGAAATAGAGGATATTGAAGAAGTGTATTCTGATCTGAGAGGTCTAAAACACGATATGCGGAATCATTTAAACAATATCATGGAATATGTGAGAAATGGGAATGGTGAGATCAAGGAGATAGATGGATACATAGGTCAGATAGAGAAAACAATAGACAAGTTAGATTTTTCATTAAAGAGTGGAAATGCGATTACGGATATTATTATTTATCAGAGACAGCAGGAAGCAGAAAAGATGGGAATTACTTTTGATGCTAATTTTCAGGCGCCTGCCACTGAACAAATAGATATATATGATGTTGCAGTAATATTAAATAATGCGCTTGATAATGCTTTTGAAGCATGCAGCAATCTTGATGGTGCAAAGGAGGTAACACTTCATTCGTACATGAAAGGAAGACTTTTCTTTATTGAGGTAGAAAATGATTTTGACGGTGCAGTGACATTGGATAATGAAACAGGGCTGCCATTAACAAATAAGAAAGATAAACACATGCATGGAGTAGGTCTTTCGAATATTCGAAAATGTGCGAGAAAGTATATGGGCGAAGTAGATATTGAAATGCGTTCAAAAGGTGAACGGAAGGTATTTTTATTGACGGTTATGATGAATGGAAAGATTTCACAGCAATAATTAGGGCGTTCACGCAAAGTGTATTAATAATGCTATTTCGTATTACGATATGGTAAACAGAATAACGATTATTGTCAGGAAAGGCAATGTTATTACTTTACTATGGAAAGGATAGGTGGTTTTATGGCAATGGAGATAAGCAGTGGCGTAACATCACAAATAATGGATTTGAAGACGTCTTCGCCGGGAGTGACAAGGAAAGAGGAAATAAAAACAGGATTTAAGAATGTAGATGAGTATTCAAAATATTTACAGGATAAATATAGTTATATGAATACGGGTAAGACTTCGATGCAGGGTGTTCCAACAACAGTTGTTGTTTCTGAGGCATTTCTTAGAAAATGTAAAGATGATCCGGAAAAAGCAGCTTTCTTGGAAGAAAATCTGGCGGCTATACCTAATTGTGCCAAAATGGCAGTGAATTCATGCTTTGGAACGTTAACAAACTTGCAATACAAGTGTGATGCTAATGGCAATTTATCAGTTGCCATTTCAGGTACAAATGATCCTGATGGTAAAATTGCAAGAGAAAATGCTAAGAGAAAAGTTGAAGAAGAAAAGGCTGCCAAAGCAAAATTGGAAAAAAAGAGAGCAGAGAAAAAGGCTGAGGAAGAAGCGGCAAAGGAAAGCATTGAGAAGCGTGCAGAAAAACAAGCTGAGAATTTTAGCGTTACTATTATTGGAACAGATTTAAAAACTATGACACAACAATTTACGGACAAAATAGGAAGTGGTTTTTCGGATATGACAGTTTCGTTTGATGCGAAAGCATAATCTAAAATACGTTGTTTTTCTTTATCTTATCGGGTGAAAACAAA
>CADBMH010000430.1 GCA_902795705.1 uncultured Lachnospiraceae bacterium
ATTTTTTAGTCTCTTTTCAACATGACCGTAAAGGCTTCGCTCGGTATGTCAACTTTACCGAAACGTTTCATACGAGCTTTGCCGCGCTTCTGTTTCTCCATCAGTTTAGCTTTACGATCGCGATCGCCGGTGTGAATTTTTACCGTCACATCCTTGCGATAAGCGCCAAGCGTTTCGCGCGCAATAATACGTGCACCAATTGCAGCTTGCAAAGCAACCTCGAAGTTTTGGCGCGGAATAACTTCTTTGAGTTTCTTAGTTACAACTCTACCGATTGCATCCGCTTCGCTACGGTGCGCCATCACACTAAGCGCATCAATGCGCTCGCCCGCTACAAGAAAGTCGATGCGCACGAGATCCTCCGCACGATAACCGCCTAATTCGTAATTGAAGGACGCATAGCCAGAAGTCGCCGATTTTAATTGATCATAAAAGTCCGTCAATAGGTTCGCCATTGGCGCCTCAAAGTCTATTACTGCACGCGTATCGATATAGGAAATATTCTTCTGAATTCCACGCTTACTAACTATTAATTCTAGAATCGAACCGATATATTCTTTCGGAGTAATTATTTCACCCTTCGCCCACGGTTCACGAATTTCTGCAACTTTACTAACATCTGGCAAATCTGATGCTGAACGAATATCTAGCTCTTCGCCGTTTGTAAGCGTGACATGATAGTCGGTCGACGGATTAGTGACGATTAAATCGAGCTTAAATTCGCGCTCGAGCCGTTCGCGAATAATGTCCATATGTAACAAGCCAAGAAAACCAATGCGCAGACCAAAGCCAAGGACAGGAGAATTCTCTGGCTCAAATTGTAATGCCGAATCGCTAAGCGATAATTTTTCGAGGGCTTCTTTTAGATCTTTGTATTGGTCGTTACTGACTGGGAAGAAACCTGCATATACGAATGGGCGTACGTTTTTATATCCCGGAAGTGCATTTGTGGCCGGTTTTTTCGCTAGAGTAACAGTGTCGCCCACTTTCGCTTCGCGCGTGGCTTTAAGATTCGTCACAATGTAGCCAATTTCGCCATCTTTAAGTTCATCGCGAGGGGACATTTTGGGATTCAATACCCCAACTTCGAGCGCAATATCGTTTGACCCGGTCGCCATCATATGAATATTGGCATTCTTTGGCAATCTTCCGCCAAACATACGAATATAAAGAACCACACCACGATAGTCGTCAAAATAACTGTCAAAAATGAGAGCTTTCATTTCGTCGGAATTAGAATGCCTTGGCGCCGGAACGCGTTCTATGATAGCATCCAAAACTTCGTCAACATGTTCACCGGTTTTTGCAGATACTTTAATTATTTCAGATTCATCGCAACCGAGTAGGTTAACGATTTCTGCCGTCACGCGCGGAACATCGCTAGCCGGTAAGTCAATTTTGTTAATCACTGGAATAATATGAAGATCTTGCTCAAGTGCTAGATAGACGTTCGCAAGCGTTTGCGCCTGTATGCCCTGTGTTGCATCAACTACCAGAATCGCACCTTCCACTGCTTGAAGGCTACGTGAAACCTCGTAAGAAAAATCGACATGCCCTGGCGTATCAATCAAATTGAGTGTATGCTCTTTATATTTCATGCATACTGGCGCGAGTTTAATAGTAATACCCTTCTCGCGTTCGAGCTCCATCGAGTCTAAAAGCTGCGATTTCATCTCACGCTTCGCGACCGTGCCAGTAATTTCAAGCATTCGATCAGCTAGAGTAGACTTGCCATGATCAATATGCGCAATGATACAAAAATTACGGATTTTACTTATATCCATAGGATATATTTTAGCATATTGTCAAGCGGATTAACAGATAGGCGGCGCCATCATTAATTCATTTATTTTACTCTGTTTTTGTACATTATGATCATACTAAATATCATCATTACCGCAAATAAGGCAAAAGCGCCAAAGATATATGTTTCATTCTCCGTCATAATGGCAGCGGCCATAATAAAGAATGGTACAATCATCATTATTATTGCTAACGTATTGGTGTTTTTACGGTGACGAATTTTATCAGTTGGAGGATTTACAATTTCGTCTACGTGTACCTTATTCCCATAGCAATAGACCGTAGCATCGAGGGGCAAGTCTTCATTACGAATGCCAATATCCTTAGAAAAAGAAGGAGTCTCAATTCTTTCCTTAGTGCCCATTTCAGGATTTTCATATTCAACTACTAAGTAATATAGTGTTCGCGAAGAATCTCCACTACCGACCGTATACGATTCAGACTTCACTACCGTACCGACAAGCTTCTTGCCATTTCGCATGATTTCATCAATTTCTTGTAATTTTTTTTGATTATTTTCTCTAGTTTTGCGCGAAAAAATAATAGCCATCACGGCAAAAAATGCCAAAAATATTGTCGGAACGGCCAGCTCTATAATAGTTGAACCAATGTTTTCAATGCCCTTTTTATTAACGTCCTGAATAAGAGTGGAGCTTATCGAAATTATGCCAAATATGGCAATAATATAGCCAAATACTTCACCTGACCTAGATTTACTATTGTAGCCGTAATCTATTTTAATAGAATTTTGCCCAGACGCAGAAATAGGCGCCTTAAGAAAATCGTTATTTTTCATATCTTCATATTAGCATAAGCCACTCGTAAAGTGCCCCCACTTGGCTCGACGCTCATAATGCGGTTCAGCTAAGTTCAATTGCTCAATAATAGCACGAGGAGACAAATCATAATCGGCGATTTTATGCATCTTTCCATCAATGATTGCCGTAGCATCAACTGGTTTTGCTTCACCAAGCGCATAGGCTATATTAACAAGCACTTCATTTGCTTCGTACTTTTTTAGATAATCTACCGCTATTTTGCGCGCCATATATGCCGCTGAGCGATCGACTTTGCTTGGGTCTTTTCCAGAAAATGCACCACCGCCTACTGGGACACGCGGGCCATAATTATCGATTACGATTTTACGCCCAGTAAGACCAGTATCTGCATCAAAACCGCCTAAATTCCAATCTCCAGCTGGATTAATACTGACTTTTAATTTTTGACTAAGTTTTACTTGGTTTGGAAGATTATTAATCCAGGCCGTAATTTCGGTTGCAAGAATTTTGCTCGATACTTTCTGCCAACTTACTACGATATGTTTAATGGTAGCTGAAACGAATCGATGTTTCGTGTCATATTTTAAACTGGCAGTAATTTGCGTTTTGCCATCAAACGGATGCGACGAATATATTTTCTGACATAAATCGCGCGCTAAAACATATTCCATCGGCAATAATAATTCATTTTCAGCACAAGCATAGCCAACCATAATTCCTTGGTCTCCTGCACC
>CADBMH010000431.1 GCA_902795705.1 uncultured Lachnospiraceae bacterium
AATTGCATTTCTTCCATAGATTTTTGAAATAATTTTTCCACTTCATGTGTATCTAAAAAATCTAAATTTGCAATCACTTCTTCATAGTCATTGTTCCGTTTCGGATAGATACGCTTATCAAATTTGTTTTCTTTTTCTATGTCCACACAATCCGTCAGACCATGATGCGATACCACTGCATATGCGATCAGCTGCAAAGCTAGCTCTTCTTCTATCCCCTGTGGAGTTTGAATCGTTTCATACAGATATCTGGCACCGGCACTGGAATGATTGATTTTCTGCTTCATATAATTTTCAGCCGATTGACTAATGTACTCCTGAAATTGAACACCAAGCTTACCTATGTCATGTAATAATCCTGTCAATTCCAATGTACTTTCTAAGTTTACCTGCCTTGCCTCATCTGATGCGTATTTCGCCACATTCGTACAATGCTCTTTTACCGACTGTTTTCTCTCTCCATCCTTATGAGCAATATATTCTGTTGTATTCATCATAAAACCCTCTCCTATTTTATCTAAAACCTTAATCGAATTTATTTTATATTAACACCGTTCATCCTGCCTGTCAACCCAAAAAACGCATTCTTATATTTCCAAAATAAAATATAAGAATGCGACGTCAAAACCACCTATCTCAAACCATAATCATTTCAATCCACACCCATTATTTAATAATAACAGGCGACGTTTCCTTCTCATAATCATCTTCCAACAGCTCCAAAACCTCCTCAAGCCTCCTGTTCACCAAATCCGAAAAGAACTGAATATATTCATAATTGACCATATCTCCCCGTTCCTGGCCATCCCGAATCAGTCTCATATATGTTTCTATCTCTTTTTCCTCCAGCGCGACCGGAAGATAACCGTTTTCTATCAGAAAATAGCTCTCACACAATCTGCTGGTTCGACCGTTATAATCTACAAACGGATGTATAGAAACCAAATTGTAACTAAAAAAAGCCGCTTTCACAATAGGATTGCTGATTTCCCTGCATCTGTCGAACAACCGGTGCAAAAGCTTATCAATCTGATTAATCGCAGCGACCCGATAGTTTCCTCTCCCGATCTCTACCATTCTTGTACGAATATGTCCGGCGTTTTTTTGATTCAGCAAATTAGAAGCAATCGCAAGATGCAGCGACATCAGCCCGTCGTAAGTCAGCGGAATCCCACTTAGAGCCTTTTCCTTCGCCATCTTTGCAGCCACACATAAATTATTGCACTCCATAAAAGCCAGGTATTCCATATTTTCCGGCATCACATGTTCATAAATTGCTCTCGTATCATCAAAACTCACACTGGTACCCTCTGTTTCCAACGACGCTTTAATATGTCTTACATCAGAATGTACCAGATACCTGCCGAAATAATCCTCATCATAAGCAGCATGCATCAATCTCATCTTTCGCTCAATCTGATTCAAATACGATAAATCCAGTTTTTTCTGACTGATTTCCGCAATATCATTCCACAAAACATTCCCTCCCTTTCTGCCTGAGCCTCCGTGAAAACCTGCTTTCCTGTGTTTTTATCCATCATCTGACCTTTGAACTATACCACTTCTCTGAGTGCCTTTAAAAGTTTTGTGATGCGGTCATGCTGCATCTTCATGCTCACCTCATTCACCACTACTCTTGCAGAAAGCGGGCAGATTTCCTCCAAAACCTCCAACCCGTTTTCTTTCAGGGTCGAGCCGGTCTCCACGATGTCCACAATCACCTCGGAAAGTCCCACGATTGGCGCAAGCTCCACAGAACCATTTAATTTAATGATTTCTACCGTCTGATGCTTTTTATTATAAAAATAATCCTTCGCAATCGCCGGATATTTACTCGCTACACGAATCAAGGAACCATTATTCAGAAGCTCCTTCGCACTTGCAGGACCCGCCACGCACATTCTGCATTTCCCGCGTTTTAAATCCAGAACCTCATAGATTTTCCTGCCTTCTTCTAAAATCGTATCCTTTCCTACTACACCAATATCAGCCGCGCCCATTTCCACATAGGTCGGTACGTCTGTCGCCTTTGACAGGAAAAATTTAAATCCGAGTTCCTCATTCACAAAAATGAGCTTTCTCGTCTTCTCATCCTTCATTTCCTCACATGTTACGCCAATCTGCTCCAAAAGCCCTAAAGTCTGCTTTGCAAGCCTGCCTTTTGCCAAAGCAAATG
>CADBMH010000432.1 GCA_902795705.1 uncultured Lachnospiraceae bacterium
GGATGTCATGCAAAAGAGTTTGCTTTCTGCAGAGGATATCTTTGCCATGAAAAAGGATGGAGAGTGCGCCATTGTTATAAAAGGTACGGATCCGTTGTTTGAGCCAAAGTGTCAGATGGAAAAGACACCTTTTGTAAAGCTTTTATGCAGAAAAACAAATCCCTATGATCCGAAGATGCGCCAAATGGAGAGAAATAAGACAAAAAGTAATGAGCCGTTTTTTATGTCCGGAATTGAAGCAGAAAAAGAGGCAAGGAAGCTTCGTGATGGTGGCGTAAGCATCATCAGACTTTCCATGCAGGATGTAGAGAACATGGTAATTGCAGGAAAAATAAAGGAACCGGTAACACAACTTAAGCTTACTTCAGAAATGCAGCAGGTGCTGTATGAAAATCGTGAGCGGTATTTAGATGAGCACTGTGATATTCCGGAGCTTGACTATGAGCAGTACAGGGAGCAGGGAGAGTACACAGAGGAAAAGCAAAAGAAGTTTGTGAATCGCTGTATGACGGTAACGGAGCTTGATTCTATGGGGTACACCAGAAAGCAGATCAAGCTTTTGTATAAGGTAATCATGGCGGATTATGATGCGGAGCGCATTGCAAAGATTATTCCGCCGGAGAGTGAAATAGAGAAAATCAGAAATCTTGTAAAAAACTTTTGAAAATTTTTAGTAATCAGTTCCCACTCGTTCCAAATAGTAGATGAAAGCAGAGATAGAGGCTTTCAAAATCTATTCGGAAAGGAGAAAAGCACGATGGGAACTCAGGTTATGGCGTTAGCGGCTAATACAATGGTACTGGCAGCAAGTTACACAAAGGCAATCACTAGTCTAAAGTCTGTATTGCTTACACTTGGAAGCGCTATCGGTGCTGTAATGCTTGTATATGGCGGAATTAAATTCGCGATGGCATTCAGACAGATGGATCAGCAGGGTGAGCATCAGGCGGTTTATTCCGTGGTTGCCGGTGGCGTTCTTGTTGGACTAAGTGCTCTTGTATCAGCGCTGACATAAGACAAACCCCGGCGCGAAGTGATTTTGCGTCGGGGAATTTTAATGGAGGAATTTGATATGACAGATATTGTAAAAGCGTTATACAACTGTGCCTTTACAATCTGGAATACGCTGATTGAGCTTGCAATGACACTTTTTACCACTAGTCCAAAGACAGCAGGAGCAGGCAGTCCGTATCAAACAGTTCATTCACTTTACAATGCAATCAGCGATGCAACGGTACCTATAGCAACGGTGTTTTTTATCATAGCGATTTATAAATCTGTGATAAGTGCACCACCTGGGCAGCAGGCTATGAGATTCCTGCAGGATGCGTTAAGGTACTGCATCATTTTGTACATTGCAGCCAACATGTGGAAGATCATGGGATACATTATTGATTTTTCGGATGGTATCACGGCAAAGATTACGGCAACGAGTGGCTACACTTTGACGGTGTCCGGAGATATGGAAAAAATCATAGATTCCTGTCTTAAGTTCCCGGCGTTTGAATTGTCGGGTGAATGGGTTGAGCAGTTTTGGACAACGATTGGATGCTCACTACTGTTTTTGATAGGCGGTATTGTCCTTTTGTTCATTATGGTGGCAAGTTGCTTATCGATTGTAAGCAGTGCATTCCAGAGAATATTAAAGCCTCTAATGATCCTTCCATTTGCAGGAATCGCTATTGCACTCGGAGCAGGTGGTCATGACATTTCAAGATCTCTTGTTAGCTACATTAAGACCTTCTTTGGTTTTTGTATATCTGGGGCAATGATGGTGATTGCGATTAAGTGCGGAGTATCGCTATGTACAAACTTTGTAAGCTTCGACTTGAGCAGTTCTTCTGACATTGCCAAGTGCATTTTGATTACGGTGCAGATGTCGATAACGCCAATCGTAATTGCAGGTTTGGTAAAGGGTAGTGATGCCATGATAGCGAGAATGTTTTAGGGAGGTGATTTAAGTGGCACAGATGAATCGTAACGTGAACCTTGAGGAAATTGATTCAGATGCACTCTTTGGGATAGATGCACTTAAGAATCAAAGCATATTACAGAAGATTGTATTCTTCGGATGTCTCATTATAGGCGTTCTATTAAACGTCTTACTTCCTTTGTTCTTCGAGACACCAAGAATCCTCTGCGTGGTTTTGTTTTTAGGGCTCTTACTTATTGGAGTGGCATTTGGATGTAATTACACCGAGGACATGACGTATGGAAAGTACATGTTTTATTTCTTCTTTAAGCCGACAACGCCTCTTGATTACAAATCCACGGAGGATGTGGGAGAAATCAGAAAGAAGGCATTGGAGCTTAAGAGGGAAGAGGAGTTATTGCTAAGGCAAAGCAAGCAGGCAGATCCGGCAGCACAACGAAAGCTTCTTATCAAGGTGATTTGTTTTGTTGTGGCAATGGCAGTACTAATCGGAGCTGTATTTATCTACAGCGGAGTGAAAGACAAGAATAACCTTCATCACAGAGTGGAGGTAACGGAGGTAGAGAATGATTAAAGACAAGAAGGTTTATGTGGAGCTGGCAAAGCTTTTATGTGAAGAGTTTCAGAAGAAACAGGGGGCAGCACTCCTTGCAAACCTTACCAAGAGAAACATGGATGCACTTGATGTATCTAAAGAAAAAATACTCTCGGAAATAAGGGAGGAACTATTAAGTTATCAGGACGAAGATGGTAATCCCCTTACGGAAGAGGAAAAAGAGCTGGTGCTTGAACTTGTAAGGAAAGATATCTGGGGTTACGGCATCATAGATGACCTGATTCACGATAAGGAGATTTCGGACATCAAGCTTTATAACGCAAACAACATTCAGATTAAAAGACTAGGAAAGCGTGGCGGCTGTGACATTACGTTTGAGGATGATAAGGACTACAACCGATTCGTTACAAAGATATTGGAGCGAAACAAGGTAAACCTTGGAACGGCAAATGCTATCCAGACGTTTACGGACAGTGACCAGAGCGATTTTATACTTCGAATCACTGTGTTATCGGCTATTGTAGCGGATTCCAAGATGACACTTATGGCGATACGAAAAATCCCGAAGGAAAAGTATACGCTGGAAGATTTAAAGAAGGCGGGAATGTTTGGGGATACGATGCCGGATGAGCTTATCAGTATCTTAGAGGATGCAGCGCTTTTCGGAAAAGGAATGCTTTTTACGGGAAAGGGTGCCAGCGGTAAGACAACTCTTATGAATGCACTTATCTCAGAGATTCCGCATGATGAGTCCGTCATGATATGCCAGGAGAATGCAGAGCTTTTTGATTTAAAGCATCCGAATCTGTTCGCGGCGCATGTAATTACAAATAATGGTGATTCCAAGATTTCCTATGACCTTGGAGATTTGACAAGAGCA
>CADBMH010000433.1 GCA_902795705.1 uncultured Lachnospiraceae bacterium
CGGTACATCTACTGTATCATGCTTTGCAGTATTCGCATTACGAATTCTTGTAAGCATATCTGCAATAGGATCGCTCGTCATCATTTTTGTTTTACCTCCTTACCAGCTTGCTTTTTTCACGCCTGGAATCTGTCCCTTGTAAGCTAACTCACGAAAGCAGATTCTGCAAATTCCGTATTTTCTTAAATAAGCATGTGGACGACCACAAATTCTGCAACGGCTGTACTCTCTTGTAGAGAATTTTGCCTTACGCTGCTGCTTTACTTTCATAGAAGTTTTAGCCATGAAATTCCCTCCTTATTTCTTGAACGGCATACCGAACTGTGTTAATAATTCACGAGCTTCTTCATCCGTCTGGGCAGTTGTAACTACGATTACATCCATACCTCTGATTTTATCTACTTTATCATATTCAATTTCCGGGAAGATGAGCTGCTCCTTGATTCCAAGGGCATAATTTCCTCTTCCGTCAAATGCGTTCGGATTCACACCTCTGAAGTCACGCACACGAGGTAATGCTAAATTCACCAAACGATCTAAAAACTCATACATCTTCTCGCCTCTTAAGGTTACCTTACAGCCGATTGCCATACCCTCTCTTAATTTGAAGTTCGCGATCGAATGCTTTGCCTTCGTCGCAACAGGCTTCTGACCGGTAATGATCGCAAGCTCTGCCATCGCTGCATCGAGAATCTTAGAGTTCTCCTTTGCTTCGCCAACACCCATATTTACTACAATTTTTTCGAGCTTTGGCACCTGCATTACATTTTTATAACCAAACTTTTTCGTCATTGCATCGACGATTTCTTTCTGATAAGTTTCCTTTAAACGAGCCAATGAAAACAGCCTCCTTTCTAAAATTAGTCGATCACTTCACCGGTTGCTTTCGCATAACGGACTTTCTTACCGTTTTCAAATTTGAAACCAACACGGGAAGGTTTTCCCTTACTAACATACATTACATTAGAAATATCAAGAGGAGCTGACTGCTTTACAATACCGCCCTGCGGATTTGCCTGGCTCGGTTTGGTATGCTTCGTCACCTGATTGATTCCTTCGATGATAACCTTACCGTCTTTTACAGCCGTTACCTTTCCCTCTCTGCCTTTATCTTTTCCTGTGATCACCTTGACGGTATCACCCTTTTTAATCTTGCTAGTTGCCACAATGACACCTCCTTATAATACTTCCGGTGCTAATGATACGATCTTCATATACTTCTTATCACGAAGCTCTCTAGCAACCGGTCCAAAGATACGCGTTCCTCTCGGTGTTTTATCATCACGGATGATAACTGCCGCATTCTCGTCGAAACGGATATAAGAACCATCCGGACGACGTGTCTTATTTACTGTACGAACAACTACAGCCTTGACAACATCACCTTTTTTAACAACACCGCCCGGCGTTGCATCTTTGACAGTAGCAACGATAACATCGCCAATACGCGCGTATCTTCTCACGGAACCACCTAATACTCTGATACAAAGAAGTTCCTTGGCACCTGTATTATCAGCTACTTTAAGTCTTGATTCCTGCTGTACCATGATCTTACCTCCAATTTAAATTTTCCACCACTGTTCATGCAAATTGACTATCTTGCTCTCTCAATGATCTCAACAAGTCTCCATCTCTTATCCTTGGATAATGGTCTTGTTTCCATAACTCTTACTCTGTCACCGATCTTGCATGTGTTCTCTTCATCATGCGCTTTCAATTTGTAAGTTCTCTTAATGATCTTACCATAAAGTGGATGCTTCACATTATCTACAACAGCAACAACGATCGTCTTATCCATCTTGTCACTGATCACTTTACCTACACGAGTCTTCCTAAGATTTCTCTCCACGACTTCGTCCTCCTTTCAGGAATTAGTTCTGTGCTGCGAGCACGGTCTGAATTCTTGCGATATTCCTCTTAACTTCCTTGATTCTACTTGTATTGTCTAACTGATTTGTTGCGTTCTGGAATCTCAGATTAAAGAGCTCCTTCTTTGCTGCAACTAAATCTTCATTTAACTCTGCAACAGATTTTCCTCTTAACTCTTCCATAAACTGCTTACTCTTCACTGCCCGCACCTCCTTCTAAATCTGCGCGGGATACGACTTTACATTTGATCGGCAACTTATGTGTTGCCAAACGTAATGCCTCCCTTGCAACTTCTTCGGGTACACCTGCGATTTCAAACATAACACGACCAGGCTTTACAACTGCTACCCAGTATTCCAATGCACCTTTACCTTTACCCATTCGAGTCTCGGCAGGTGTCTTCGTCACCGGCTTATCCGGAAAAATCTTGATCCAGACTTTACCACCACGCTTAATGTGACGCGTCATAGCAATACGGGCTGCCTCAATCTGATTGGAGCGAATCCATGCCGGCTCCAAAGCTACAATACCATACTCACCATATGTGATCTTGTTTCCCCTAAGCGCTTTTCCTTTCATTCTGCCACGGAACTGCTTACGGTGTTTCACTCTTTTTGGCATTAACATTATTTATCGCTCCCTTCCTTTTCCTTATTTTTCTTGGCTGGAAGTACTTCACCATTGTAAATCCAAACTTTTACACCAACCTTACCGTAGGTGGTATCTGCCTCTGCAAATCCATAATCAATGTCTGCACGCAAGGTCTGAAGCGGGATATTTCCTTCGCTGTAGAACTCAGTACGAGCCATATCTGCACCGCCGAGACGACCTGAGCATGCTGCCTTGATTCCCTTTGCACCGGTCTTTAAGGTTCTGCTCATTGCAGATTTCATCGCACGGCGGAAAGAAATACGGTTCTCTAACTGCTGTGCTATATTTTCTGCTACTAACTGAGCATGCTTATCCGGATTCTTGACATCCATGATCTTAATATCCAGTGCAACCTTACGATCTAAAACCTTAACTAACTCTTTCTTTAAGTTCTCAATCTCAGCACCGCCCTTACCGATTACAAAGCCCGGCTTTGCTGTATGAATGATCACTCTGACCTTATCTGTCGGTCTCTCAATTTCAATCTTAGAGATTCCGGCACTGTATAATTTCTTTTTTACAAATTCCCTGATCTTATAATCTTCCACTAAATAATCAGCGAACTTCTCTTCTGCATACCAGTTTGAATCCCAGTCACTGATAATACCGACTCTTAAACCATGAGGATTAACTTTCTGTCCCATTTCAATCTCCTTTCATAGACCAAGCATTAACGCTCGTTCAAAATAATTGTGATATGACTCATTCTCTTTTCGATACGATAAGCCCTTCCCTGAGCTCTTGGCCTGATTCTCTTCATTGTCGGTCCCTTGTTTGCAAAACATTCTTCAATGTATAAATCATCCGGATTCATACCATTGTTATTCTCTGCATTTGCAATCGCAGACTGTAATAATTTTAAAATAACGCTTGAAGCATATCTCGGATTGTATGATAAAATACCGATTGCTGTCTCTACGTCCTTGCCTCTGATGGCATCTAACACATAACAAGCCTTCTGCACGGAAACCCTTGCATATGATAACTTAGCGGAAGGTCTGGTGTCTCTCTGGTTCTCATTTCTCTCTCGCTTAATTTGAGATCTATGTCCCTTTGCCATTTGTGAAGCCTCCTTTCAAAATCTGTTTAGAATTGATTGTGTTTTTATTTCATGTTTCCACCCGTTAAACTTCAGATACACTGCAAAAAATTTGCAACTGTGCCGGGCGGTTCCTGTTTTGGGAAAGAGCACAGCCACAGTCTGACCGACAATGACTGACACTTTATACAACTGCTCTTATCTACCCTTCTTTTCGTCTTTACCATGACCTCTGTAGGTTCTTGTGGAAACGAACTCACCAAGCTTATGGCCTACCATATCCTCTGTAACATATACCGGCACATGCTTTCTTCCATCATGTACTGCAAATGTCAATCCAACGAAGGACGGGAAAATCGTAGAACGACGAGACCATGTCTTGATCACGCGACCATCATCTGCTGCTACTGCAGCATCCACTTTCTTTAAAAGGCTCTTATCAGCAAAAGGTCCTTTTTTTAA
>CADBMH010000434.1 GCA_902795705.1 uncultured Lachnospiraceae bacterium
AAGTCCTTTGTGTCATGACTCTTTGCTACAACCTTATACTAACACAATTCACCCTTGTATGCAATGGATTTTATGCCCTAAACTCCTATACCGGAAGCACAAATGACAGAAAGAATCCCCTCTTGTTCCCCAATCGAGTAAGGGAAGGAGAATCCCCCTTACTCGATTCAAAAAAAGGTGTGCCATCTGGCACACCCTCCTTTTCTACGCATAGAAAATCTGCAAGTTCGCTGTTCAGCGTGATTCTGATACTGTCTACCTCTTTCGTTTCGGGATCGATCTCAATTTTATCAATCATCAGATGCATAAGTAACCTGATTTCCTCTACATCTCCTGATTGCAGGATCGGTTCGATTCCCTTTAGCACTTCCCTGATTTCCTCTACGGAGTAGAGTCCGCCTGAACAATGGCTGACTTTACTGTTGCACTCCATCAGGCGTTTACTGTAGATATCGTCCTGCATCCGCAGATCGCCTATTTTACGCTTGTATTCATCAGGAGAAAGTTCATCCGTTGTTTCAAACAGATGCCTGAGCGAATCAATGTGTTTCGCTATCTTCTCCCTCTGTTCTAAAAGATAAGCCTTGTCCTGAATGGCTGCATTGGCATGTCCGGATGTTTCCTGATTGATGCTCCTGATAATCCTTCGGATGATGATTTCATCATTGATAAGTCTGCTGATTTCCCCAAGCACCTTTGCATTTGCTTTCTCCAGACTGATATTGTTGGAATGACAGGCGATAGTGCCTTTATTCTTCCATTGACCGCAGCAGTAATAAGTATTCGTCTTTCCTCCTTTCCCCTTCGACCTGCCAAGTACCATTCCTGCACCACATTCCGGACACCGCAGGATTCCGGTCAGGATGTTCAAGTCCCCATGCTTCCGCTTCGGTCTCCCTCCACGCTGTTCCATGATGGTCTGTACCCGTTGGAATGTTTCTTCGGAAATGATCGCCTCATGGATACCTTTGACAATCACCGGATTGGGATTTTTCCCTTTTCTCCCTTTTTCGCTCCATTCCCTGTACTGCCCCCACCGCATCATTCCGCAGTAGACCGGATTCGTCAGGATGCCCTTTATCGTGCCAACCGAAAACAGCTTCCCTTTCTTTGTCCGGTAGCCTTTTTTATTGAAGGTATTGCAGATATGCTTATAACCATGACCTTCCAAGTACATCTGAAATGCTTCCTTTACAATCTCTGCCTGTTCCGGCACCACCACTAATTTAGAAGCATTTCTTTTTAAAGTTCCATCTCTAACAAGCTCATAGCCAAAAGATACCACTCCGCCATTGTATAACCCCTGCCTTGCCCTTGCCATCATTCCCATGGCGACATTCTCCGCAATATTATCACGCTCCATTTCTGCGACCATACCGAAAATCTGAGCCTGCATCTTGCCTACTCCCTTATTTGGATCAATGACACCCTCCGACTTGAAATCGAAGAAACAATCGTGCTTTTTCATAACTTCCATCGTATCAAGCTGCTCCCTGAGATTCCTGAAAGTCCTGCTAAGCTTCCATGCCAGCACAACTTGAATCCGGTCAATCCTGATATCTTCAATCAGACGGAGCATTTCCCTCCGGTCATCCAAGTTCTTTCCGCTGATTCCGGCATCACAGTAAATATCAAATACATCATAGCCCTTTTCTCTTGCATACTGCAGCAGCAGAGACCGTTGTTCTTCTAATGAATATCCTTCCTCGACCTGCATGAATGTTGATACCCTGATGTAGATTGCAGCCTTTAGCGGACACACTTCCTTATTTTCCCTTTGTATCACATTTTCTCACTCCTTCCGTTTTTCCGTATCTTCTTTTCTGTTTTCAAGTTCCTTTTTACAATATCTGTAAGGATTGCAATGATTTTTTCCGATGCAGATATTGACTGATTCTGATAATTTCCCATCTGTCTAACCCCTTTCCTTATGATAATATAATTATAAAATCTGTTTATACACAGCCATTCCACAGAATAATCTGTAAAATGGCTGCTTTTTACACTTTGCGGTCATCTAAGCCGCTATCCTGCTGCTATCCACAATATAGTGCTGTGGAATGATTTGAAATGATTCATACTCTGTATTATCCGAAAGCATTTCTGCTCCCCTGATAAAAAGATTCATTCTGGACAGATCCTTGAACTGCAGGTCATCAGGGAAACGGTCTTTGTTTTCACTAACGAACTTTCTGAACCGTCTGTCAAAGTATTCCGGCTTCATTATACCGCCTGTCACCGTCTGGCAAACGTATTCTTCCTCAACATTCCTCTTTTCCTGCTTTCTACGCCCTTTCTCTATATACAGCAGCTCTGAGAGCTGATTAGCCATCGGTATATTCTTAGTTTTTATGACTGATTGACTGTCCTTACTTATCACAGATTTTTCCATATTGATTTTTTGGTTTTGAAAATCAATATTCAGCCATTTCAGATTCAAAACATCAGAACGACCTAAACCGGTCTGGCAAGCAATATAAGCATGTAAAAAGATATCTCTGTATGGTGCGACAAAAACTAGAAATGTCTGCAAT
>CADBMH010000435.1 GCA_902795705.1 uncultured Lachnospiraceae bacterium
CCTGCTTTGCCATCTGCTTTCTTTCCTTATCTGAAACCTTTTTTGCAAACATATTTATAAAATCTCCTTTCCTTAACCGTTAATCTCAAAGGTACAATAAATATCCTTCGATCTTGTTGTATAGCTTCCATCAATGATATTTTTTATATCAAATCTGACCCTACCATAGGCTGATGACTCCGTAACAACCTTTCCCTTAGGAGTCCTAATTTGACCGACTCTGCCTCTTGTTACACTCTTTATCCCGGCATCCCCGATATACTTTGTGACCGTCACATAACCGCCCTCCACTTCATAGCCAATGTATTCGTCATAGTGAAAGTTATAGTAAAAATCATCCGTCTCACTAATCGCCGCATTCATGGATGACACAAAATTGTTGTGAGCCTCTGTTATATTCCGAAACCTTACTACCGGAGTCCCTGTCATCTCCAGCGTTTCAAAATAATAAATATCATCTGCCACAAGAGATGCCAAAACCGAATCTGCTAATGAATCATCAATATGATGCTGGTGTGTCATAAGCTTTGCTACCTGAGCCATGTATACCGTCACTATTGCAAGAATTAAAACCGTGGTAAACATTACGATATATCCTGCAGAGCCCGTGGCTTTTCTTTTTACTGCCAACATAGCCCACCTCCTACTGCTTCGCCGTCGTCTGACGGTTTATGGTAAGATTCGATGTCCGGGTGGCATACTTAGATAGCCCTCCTGCAAAAGCCAAAATACGCTCATCGTATTTTCCGCTGATTCGAAGATAGATCTTATCTCCATAGTTCACTTCCCTTGTGGTTGTACCGCTAAGGGAAATGTCATAAAGGCCGCAACTTTGCAACTCACGAATCAGATTTGCCTGATCTGCAGGCTTTAAATAGCCTTCCGTCTCCATAATCAGTGAATACTCTCTTGCCACCTGACGCATCTGCCACTTATCTGATACTCCGGAGAATGCCCCAAAGATGATTACCAGAAATGCACAGAGCAGTATCATATTAAGAAGCATTACGATCATATTCTCCATAACGGAGCCTTTTCTTTTCTTCTTTACCATCGCCTACCTCCTTAAAATCCTGCCGTCAGCTCAAAAAGCTTCATGATAATACAAAACAGAATCATCGCAAGGATATCCATCGCTATGAATATCACGTACATCATTGTCTTGTGTTCAAGTATCATGCACCGTCTTTTGTTGACACTGACCTGCTCCCTTTCAATGTTGTTTTCCAAAGTACGGAGTGCCTCGTCCACCTGACCGGTAGACTGCAGGGATTTTATAACCGTACAAAACGCTGAAATCTCTCCGTTTGAAAAACTCATCTCAAGCTCGTCTAAACATTCATCCAGACTTCTTCCTGCATCAAGATCATTACGAAGTCTCATAAGTGCTGTTTTTAGACGCTTATTTTCTACTACGATAACCGCATCCTTTAAGGCATCTGCAATATACTGACCGCCACGCTTACCATATAAAACAGATCTGCTCATCTCCATAATATCCGGCATCATCTCATCATTTGAGCTTTTATTCTGTGCTTTCAGAATTAGATCCAGAAATAACCATCCGACAACTGCTGCCAAAGCGGTAAGCGGCTTTGATAAATCCGTCTTTATGACTCCGCTTGTTACGAAGAAGGTTATCAGCCCAAACAGCCCTGCCATCAGTCCCTTATACAGATACCACTGGCTTACAGTCATCTGATCCTTCAGTAAAATACCGGCTCCCATTTTCTTAAGCTCAATCTGCTTTTCTAACATAAATCGCGTTACCGCCGATGAATGCTTTATCTTTTCTATCTTCTTCTTTGCTTCCTTTGCCGGAGTTGTTCCTTTATATAGGTAATAAATCCCCTGAACGAACATAAACAAAGTCACAAAGAGTACTGCAAATAAAAATACAATCAATCTGCCTCACCTCCTACTTATCCGTGCCAAACATCTTCACACCTACCATCAAATACAGGAACCCTGTCACACATAACAGTGCCTGTCCCACAATGTTCCCGGTAAGAATGCCTCTTACATCAATATCAAGTCCCGCTCCGATTAGAAGTACTATGACAACTGCTGTTAATGAAATCACTCCAAGTGTCATCTTCATGGAAAACAAAATGTTTTTCCTGTCTTCCCTCGCAGATAACCCTGCTGCAACCTGCCCCATCATCTGCACCAACACTTCCTCATAATTTGCCTGGTAATGTGTACAGTTCTTTAAATTAATTAGGATGGTTTGCAGCTGTCTGTTATCCACTGATTCCTTCATGTAATCAAAAGCAATATCAACATTTCCGGTACGTTCCGCATCCATGACAAACTTCTCACATATCGCACGAAGCGGACCATGAAGCGTTGGATATGTCCTTTGCATGATACTTACAATGTCACTGCTTCCCTTAGCATGATTTGAAAGGATGGATATAAATATCGCTGTGCTATCTTCAATCTGGTTATACGTCCTTCCGGATAAGCCCTTAATAACGACATACAAGATCACTGCCTGCAGTGCTGATAAAAAGAGTGCCACAAAGAAGTTCCCAAAAATAATGATTCCTTCAAAAAAGCCTGCTATGGAAAGCACGATCATCGCAAGTAGGAATATCTCTCCGCTAAGCCAAGGGAAATATGTTTTTAACCCACTTGTTAATACCAGCCTGTCAAGCTTGTACAATATGCTGTTGTTCTCAATGGTTCCAAATCTTGTTACAAATGCTGCCTCGGTTAAAATCTTCTCATCCGTATTTTCCCTGTATCTTTTTACGATGTTTCCCCAGACATTTCTTTCCTTGAAACGCTTATGGATGACAAAGAACATCAAAAATGCCAGAACAAATACTACCGCCCAAGACCAGTAACTACTCACTATTGTTTTCAATCTCTATCTCCTCCTCATCTACACCCCGGTCGGAATGCTCCTCTATCTGCTTTTCTTCAAAGTCAGGATCACTCGGGTCATACTTTACGGTGCCGTCTTCGTTATACAAAATAATAGGGTCATTCCAATCAATCCCGTCATCGTATGCTTTACCGTTATAGCTCTTTGCATCTGCATCAGACACATAACGAACAAGTCCCACTCCGTTTACATAGTAATATCCGCTTTTGAAATAATCCGGAATCGTAATTACAATGAAATTGGAATGCATGAACTCATAGTCATAACTGACAAAACGCTCCATGCTTGAAAAGCTATGAATGTTTGCCGTCATCTGGAAATCCTGATAGTAAGTACCTGTATAAAACTGGCACACATAGGATTTATCCTTTTTTAGTCCAAGCACCGTTCCTCCGTCCGATACCGAATCTTCCCTAACCTTCACATCTCCGGCTTTATCAAGATATAACCTTGTTATGGGATCTAAGTCCACAACCTGGCTTGCATCAGAATTCATGTCTACAAAATACTTGTAATCATCTTCATCCGTATCGGAAAAGTCGATGTAATAATGTCCGCTTCCATCTTTGATCAGATTTGAAATACCAATGGTGTAGCCATAATCTGCAAATCTTTCAAAAAGGATTCCATCCGGCACCTCCGTATCTGAGACATAAATCAAGTAATCCCCTGTTGTCACTGTAGGAATATCTGCATCCTCACTGGACGAAACCCAGATACTTCTCGGATAATCCAGTTCTTCCTCTTTTTCCTTGTTCTTAAAGTTGTAGTCCCCGGTTATGCATGTAAAAAACACATCCTCGTTTACCACTCCTTCAAGGTCATCCTCGATATTTCCGCCTTTGTGATGCCACACATAAGCTTTTCCGCTTTCAAACTGGCTTACGGAATTAAAGCTGTTACCCTTTCCCTCTGTCATACCTGATAAAGTCTGAAACGTATTGATTCCGAAAAGATTAAGCACCGTAATCACCACAGCAATGACAACCGTAATGGATATCACTATAAAAAGCGGATTGATACTTCTTCTTTTCTTCATGCTATCCACGCTCCTTTATCTTTGGATAAACCTGCTCCAATATCAGCCTCTCGCTTTTTGCATCCCAGCCGGTAATACGAATAATTTCATCCACCTGATAGTTTCTCAGATGGACCACGTACTCAAAACCCTGCAACTGCTTTAGAGAATCCCTTGTGGAATACCCTGTTGCCTGGCTGATATAATCCGCCATCTTATCTACTGCCATCTCACAG
>CADBMH010000436.1 GCA_902795705.1 uncultured Lachnospiraceae bacterium
GATGACGATGATGATCATAGCCGGATATATCCTTTGTAAGATGCTCACCGGGTATTATAAGACCATGATTGAAAAGGCACAGGACCTGAGCAAACATCATGAGACGCTCGAAAGGCTGAACGGGGAGCTGTCCTCCATGGCGAATATCTATTATTCCGCGCATGATATCAATATGATGGATGACACTTTTTTTGAAATCTTTTTGAACTTTGATACGATTCGTGAAATCATCGGAAATGAGAAGACAGGTGCCAGAAAGCTTTTAGTCAAAGCGATGGACCAGCTTACCTCTCCAAATTCCAAAGAGTCTGTCATGCGGTTCATCGATTTTGATACGTTAAATGAACGGCTGAAAGAACGGCAGACGATTACCATGGAGTTTGAAGGCTTGACCGGAAAGTGGAGCAGGTGCAGGTTTATTGTATCAGAACGGGATGCGGAAGGGAACCTCGCGCGTGTCATCTGGCTTGTGGAGAGCATCGACGCGGAGAAGAAACAGAGGGATGCCCTGATCAACATATCGCAGAGGGCCATCGCCGCGAGTGAGGCAAAGTCCTCTTTCCTGTCCAATATGTCGCATGAAATCCGGACGCCAATCAATGCGATTCTCGGCATGAATGAGATGATTTTAAGGGAATGTGAGGATACGGATGTCCTCGCGTATTCCGAGAGCATTAAGACAGCGGGCGGGACGCTTTTAGGACTGGTAAATGACATCCTGGATTTCTCGAAGATTGAGGCAGGCAAGATGGAAATCATCCCGGTGGATTATGACCTGTCTTCGGTAGTGAATGACCTGGTCAATATGATACATACAAGAGCGGAGAATAAGGGGCTGATGCTCGCGCTGGATTTTGACAAGGATATCCCGAAGCTCTTAAACGGGGATGAAGTGCGCATAAAGCAGGTGGTCACAAATATTCTGACCAATGCCGTTAAATATACCGAACGGGGCAGCGTCATCTTTGGCATCGGTTATGAAAGGGATGCGAAAGATCCGGACAGTGTGATTTTAAATATCTATGTGAGGGATACCGGCATCGGTATCAAAAAAGAGGATATGAACAAGCTGTTCTCAGAGTTTGAGCGTATCGAAGAGAACCGGAACCGGAACATTGAAGGAACCGGGCTTGGCATGAACATTACCCTGCGGCTTTTAGAGATGATGGGCTCGTCCTTAAAGGTCGAGAGTGAATACGGCCTGGGCTCCAGATTTTCTTTTTCCCTGAAACAGAAGGTGGTGAAGTGGGAGCCTCTCGGAGATTATGAGGCATCGTACCGCGAAGCTTTAAAGGGCAGGTCAAAGTACCGCGAGAAGTTCACCGCGCCGGAGGCAGAGATTCTGGTGGTCGATGACAATCCGATGAACCTGACAGTATTTATTAGTCTTTTAAAGCAGACAAAGGTAAAAATCGATGCGGCTTCCAGTGGTGATGAAGGCCTGAAATATGCGTTTGGAAAGAAGTATGATATCATCTTCTGCGACCACATGATGCCGGAAAAGGACGGCATTGAGACGCTTCATGAGCTGCGGGCGAAAAAGGAGGGGAATCCAAACCTTGCTACGACTGCCATCTGCCTGACCGCGAATGCCATTTCCGGTGCGAGGGAGGAGTAGATCGAAGCAGGATTTGATGATTACCTGACGAAACCGATTGAGCCGCAGCGTCTGGAGGAGATGATGCTTAAGTATCTGCCGGAGGAAAAGATTGAGCGAAAGAACGTGCCTTCGGAAACGGAGGAGGAGCCGGAAGAAAAACTGCCGGATTTCCTGCTGCAGATAAAAGAAGTGGATACGGAGATTGGTGTGGGGAATAACGGAGGCACCGGCGCGTATCTGGATACTTTGAAAATCTTCGCAAAGAGGGCAGGGCAGTATGTCGGTGAGATTACAGGGTTTTATGCGGCAGGGGATATCAAAAATGCCACGATAAAGATTCATGCCTTAAAGAGCTCCGCGAGAATCATCGGGGCTGCGGACATCGGGGAACTGGCACAGAAACTGGAAGATGCGGGCAAGGCGGGAGACAGGAAGGTCTTAGAGCAGGGACTTTCCGGACTTTTGGAGCGCACGATGCATCTGGCAGAGGAGCTTTCCCCGCTTCTCACAGAGGAAGAGGAGTCTGCTGATGACAAGCCTGAAATCAGTGAAGCGGAATTAAGGGAGACCTTTTTGCAGATCAGGGAGTATGCTGAGAATTATGATAATACGGGCATCGAGGATTTGATGGAGATGCTTTCGGAATACAGGATAGAAGGGGAATGGAAGGAGAAGTTCAGGATAGTGAGACAGGCACTGGAGGATTATGATTATGGGGCGATTCTCAAGGTGGAGGTGTGAGTGGGTTACTGTTCACTGTCAAGCCACGCACTGGCTGCGTGGCTATGACCCAATAAATAAACCTTTAATCTGTCAAGGCTGAATACCGGAATATGGTCGATATCATATTTTCTCCTCATGACGGACATGATGCCTTCCACACCA